>NZ_JBSHDU010000081.1:28965-37875 GCF_053616475.1 Streptomyces sp. NPDC055815
GGTGTGGGCTCCGGCCTCGGCGCGGGCTCCGGCCCGGGTGTGGGCTCCGGCCTCGGCGCGGGCTCCGGCCCGGGTGTGGGCTCCGGCCTCGGCGCGGGCTCCGGCCCGGGTGTGGGCTCCGGCCTCGGCGCGGTCGCCACGGCCGTGACCGGTACGGCCGGCTGCGCCGGGGGCCTGCGGACGAGGTCGGCGCGTCGCCAGTGCTCCTCCAGCTCACGGACGTCGTCCGCGGCGGCCCCGCACAGCCGGGCCAGGCGTTCGACGACGGCGAAGGACTCCGGGACGGCCGCACCGGAGCAGTAGCGGTGCACCGTGGAGGCGCTGACGCCGAGGCGCCGCCCCAGCGCCTCGTAACTGCGCCCGTCGCGCGTCTTCAGCGCGCGCACCCGCGCCGCGAACTCCTCGACCTCACCCATCGGCCCATCCCCCGCTCGTTCCACCCCTCTTGCGTTCTCCCACGTCAGAGGGGGTGGAATGGTTCCGGGACGGAGGGAGGGCGCGTCGCCGTTGCCCGGGGCGGGCGGGAGCCCGACGCTGGTGGAGCACTGACCGAACGACCCGACGGGGGATCCACCACCATGCACAAGCTCCGCACCGCGCTCGCCGCCGGCGCCGCTGCCGCCCTGGGCCTCGCCGCCCTCGCCGCCGCCCCGGCGCAGGCCGCAGCCCAGCCCGCCTTCCTCTCCGCCGCGCAGATGCCCGCGTCGTCGACGCCGTGGACCGCCACCCAGGTCTTCACCGGCGTCCCGGAGAACGGCGGCGCCCTCTGCGCCCCGTACAAGATCCCGGCGCAGAACACCCGCTACCGCGAGTTCAGCACCGAGCTCGACACCAACGGCGTCCAGATCACCACCGTCGCCCGCACCGAGGCCGACGCGGTGAAGCTGGTCGACACCCTTCGCAAGGCCCTCGCCGGCTGCGGCGCCCTCCTGGAGCGGCAGAACCCGGGCCTGCACGCCGTCAGCGCCTACCACGGCAAGATCGCCGTGGAGGAGGGCGCCTGGGTCTACAGCCTGGACACCGACGACCCGCAGATCGGCAACACCGACATCCACCTGTTCTCCGTGGGCCGCGACGGCCGGACCGTCACCTACGTCCGGTGGGGCCAGCTGGGTGACCTGAAGGACGCCCCGCTGACGGCGTTCCGGGAGACGACCCGTACCGCCGTGAACAAGCTCTGGTCCTGACGTAGCGTCATCATGACGGATGCCGAACTACTCAGAGTGAGGGTGGAGTCGCACAATACCCCCATTCGGGTGATACTGGGACGTGGGATTCCGACGTCGGCACGCTCGCGCGTCCAGCCGAGCAGCCCATCCGTCATCAGACCGGTACCGGTCCGGGGGGCTCTTCGAATGTGATGCGAAAGGACGCGTCATGGAACTCGAATCTCTCCCTGATGAAGTCGTCGCCGAGATCGAGGTAAGGGACCGCTGGAGGCGCGCAACGGCCGCCGGTGGCCTGGAGTTCCTCATCACCGACATCGGGAAGTGGCCCCTGGGCAAGACCGTGCGGGTCGCGTTCCTCGACGGGAACGACCAGTTGCACGCGGACATCGCGGGGGCGACGAAGCAGATCACCGACTCCTGCAACCTGACGCTCGACTTCGGGCAGACCGCGGCCGGTTCGTTCCGGCGGTGGACCACGTCCGACACCGTCCTGGCCGCCGAGATCCGGGTCAGCTTCGACCAGCAGGGCTTCTTCTCCCTGGTGGGCACCGACAGCACGGACACCGCGATCGGCGCGGGAGGCGGCCCGGTCGGAGGCAACCCCCACCAGCGCAGCCTCAACCTCGGGCGGTTCGTGACCAACAGGCCCGTCCAGTGGGAGGGCACCGTGCGGCACGAGTTCCTGCACGCGCTGGGGTTCCACCACTCCCACCAGAACATGCGCGGCACCTGCGAGGGCGAGTTCCGCTGGGAGGACGAGGTCGGGTACGTCCCCACGCAGGACCCGTCCGGTGTCTTCGTGGCGGACGCCCAGGGCCGGCTCCCCGGCATCTACACCTTCCTCGCGGGCGAGCCGAACCGGTGGCCGCGCGCGAAGGTGGACCACAACCTGCGCACCGTGGACGACCCGGACGTCGTCGCCGGGCCCTTCGACACCAAGTCCGTGATGCTGTACCGGTTCCCGGCGTTCTTCTACAAGTCCACCCCCAGCAGCTGCGCGCCGACCGGCAACGGGCAGAACCTGTCGGACGGCGACAAGCGCGGGCTCGACCTGCTGTACCCGCACACCGTGAGCGGGATGGCGGACGTCCAGGCCCGTGCCGACGCCGTCCTGCAGTCGCTCGGGGCGGGCCCGGAGGGAGTTCCCGCCGCGAACGGCGGCGGCCTGGCCGAGGTGTACCGCAGCCGGGTCGCGGAGTTGGCGTCCGCCCAGGCCGCGGGCGTCCACTGAGCGCGGCCGAGCCGGCCACCGGGTCGAGGACCGAGCCGAGCAGGGGACGCCATGTCCGGCGGCAGCGCGTACGAGCGGCTCCTCCGCGGGTCGCAGGACGGAGGACTCGAGCACGCCGACGGGGGCGGCGCGCCGAGTCCGCCGGATCCCGAACGCCTGGTCGCTCAACTCTCCGACGAGGTCGGCCGACTTGAGGAACACCTCGGCAGGAGAGCCGATCCGGTGGCGCGGGAGCGGCTGATGCGCGGTGCCCGACAGGCGCTGCGGGAGGTCGTCGACCGCGGCGACGACGCCCGGCTCGACATGCGGGACATGGCGAGGCTGGAGGCCGTCGTGCACAGCGACGGCACGCGCCCGGTGCTCTTCGTCGAGGACGACTTCGTCGACGTCACGGCACCGGCGGTGGCGAACTGGGCGCCGTCCCTGTCGCGGATCGAGGCCGAACTCCGCACCGTCTGCCGGGCGGTCGGCCGGGTGAACGACCCGAGCGCGCTCCTCGGCTACCAGGGCACGGCGTGGGCGATCGACGACGGCGTCGTCGTGACGAACTACCACGTCCTGCAGGCCATCTCCACGCATCCGTCCCGTACCGACGGGCAGTTCGGCGGGGAACTCAAGCCCGGCGTGGCGGTCGACTTCGGAGCGGAGGTCGGCGGCGGGCCGTCGAACCGCGTCTTCCGGATCGGCCGAGTCCTGGGCGTGGGGCGCGCGGGAGCGCCCGAGCACGCGCACCCGACCGTTCCGGGGGTCAACTTCGACGGCCTCGACCTGGCCGTCCTCACGCTCGACCGGGTGAACGGACGACCCTTCCCCGCCCCGGTCCAGGTCGCCCGGGGCGACGACCCGGCGACGCACGGCGGGCTCGCCTCCCGTGGGCGCAGCGTCTACATCGTCGGGTTCCCCGGCAGCGCGGCGTCGACGACGCCGGACGTCTTCGCCGAACTCTTCGCCGGAGTCAAGGGCGTGAAGCGCCTCACTCCCGGGGTGCTCACCGAGGGCCGGGGCGAGGTGGCCGACGACGCCCGGCG
This sequence comes from Streptomyces sp. NPDC055815, assembly GCF_053616475.1. Classification (NCBI taxonomy): domain Bacteria; kingdom Bacillati; phylum Actinomycetota; class Actinomycetes; order Kitasatosporales; family Streptomycetaceae; genus Streptomyces; species Streptomyces sp. NPDC055815. The sequence goes on from NZ_JBSHDU010000081.1 coordinate 32,394, forward strand.
CTGGATCATCAGCCACGACGCCAGCACGCTCGGCGGCAGCTCCGGTTCGCTCGTCGTCGACCTGGAGGCCGAGGGCCGGAAGGTCCTCGGCCTGCACTTCGCCGGCGTCCCGGACCGCGTGAACTGGGCCCACGGCCTCGAAGGCGCGACACCCGAACTGGCCGCCGTGCTACCGGGGTGGTGACCGTGTGACGGAGGGGCTCACCGGGACGTGAGCGCGAACCACAGCTCCATCCGTACGTCGGGATCGTCCAGGTCCCGGTCGAGGAGCGCGGCGCAGCGGGCGATGCGCTGGCGGACGGTGTTCCGGTGGATCTCCAGGGCCACCGCCGTCCGGTCCCAGCTGCCGTGCAGCGAGATCCAGACGCGGAGCGTCTCGGCGAGCGGTTCGGTGAGCGGGGCGAGGACGGTACGGGCGTACGCGGCGGCCTCGTCGCGGTCGACGAGCGCGGCGAAACCGTTGGCGCGGTGCCGGACGAGCGCCGTCCGCGAGGCCTCCGCCCTGCGCAGCGCCCGCGCCGCCTGCGCCTCCCCGGCGGCGAGCTCCGACGCGGCGACGGGGGCGCTCGCCCCGAGGGTCCATCCCTGCTGGGCGGTGACGGGGGCGGAGGAGGGCAGCAGGAGCCGCACGGTGCCGGGGCCGGCCGGAGTCGGGGTCGATGCCGCGCCGGTGCCTTGGGCCGCGGTGCCTTGGGCCGCGCCCGTGCCTTGGGCTGCGCCCGTGCCTTGGGCCGTGCCCGTCCCCGTGCCCGTCCCCGTGCCCGTGCCCGTGCCCGTGCCCGTGCCCGTGCCCGTGCCCGCGCCCGTACCCGTGCCCGCGCCCGTCTCCGTGCCCGTCCCCGTGTCCGTCCCCGTGTCCAGGGCCATCAGTGGTGTCCCCAGTGCCGCCGCCAGGCTCGCCGCCGCGAACGGGGTGCCGTCGCCGCCCCTCGCGTGGACCACCGTCCAGGGGCCCGGGCCCAGGCTGTCCGCGACCTCCGCCGGGGGTGCGCCGAGCAGCAGCCGGACCAGGGCCCCGTCCCGTACCGTCACGTCCGCGCCCCGGTGCGGGGCCGTGAGCAGGGAGAGCAGGACCACCGCCACGCCCGCGATCGTGTGGTCGCCCGGGCCGCGCCGCTCCGTCGCCACCCCGAGCGTCAGCCCGTCCCCGCCGCCCAGCGCGTACGCCGCGAGCCGCAGCCCGCCGCCGTCCCCGCTCGCCGAGGCCGGCCCGCCCGGGCGCGGACCGAGCACCCCCGCCAGCTCCCGCAGGGCCCGCGCCGCCTCCGCCGGGACCTCCCGGCCGGCCGCCGCCGACTCCGTGCCGTCCGCCCCGAACAGCACCGCCCGCCCGCCGAGCCGCGAGGCGAGCGCGCCGAGCACCGCCGGGACCGGGGCCGGCCGGGCCGCGGCCGCGGCCAGGGACTGCTGGGCCTCCGTCACCCGGCGCAGCTCGTACAGCCGGGCCTCCGCCATCAGCCGCCACAGCGCCCGCGCCACCGCCGTGAACGGGGTCCGGGGCGGGACCTCCACGAGCGGCAGGCCCTGTCGCTCGCAGGCCGCGACGAGCTCCGGCGGCACCGTGTCGTACACCGGGGTCACCCCGAAGGCGAGCGCCGCCGCCCCCGCCTCCACGACCCGCTCGACGTAGTGCGCCGGATCGGTGAGCTGCACGCCCGCCGTCATGAGCAGCTCGCCGCCGAGCAGATACGGGTACGGGTCGGCCATCTCCGATGTGTGCACCCAGTGCAGCCGTACGTCCTCGGGCCCGGCGAGCAGCCGCAGGCCCAGGTCGGGGCGGGCGAGCAGCGCGGCGAGCGAGACCGGCGGCGCGGGGGGAGCGGAGCCGGGCTCCTGAGTGGTCACCGATGTGGTCCCTTCGTACATCCCCTGCCCGGACAGTGGAGGAAACGTACACTTCATCGTCGCTCTCCGGCCACCTACTGTCGAGGCATCCCAGGGCCGCGGGTACGGGCGGATGTCCCCGCGATCAGCACCTGGGCACTTCCCCCGCACGACACGCCACCGAGGTGAGAAGGAGGGCCCCATGGCAGGCGATCTCGCGATGGGCTGGTGGGGCATGCGCCGCGCCAAGTCCAGGAGCGAGTTCCTGGTGGCCGACCGCCGCCTCGGGCCCTGGACGTACTCCGGGACGATGGCCGCCATCGTCCTCAACGACGTCGTCCAGGCCCTCACCGTCGCCTACAACCTGCTGGTCGGCGGGCTCCTCGTGCCCATCCTCGGCGGCCTGCTCCGGCGCCGCGGCACCGTCCAGGGCGCGCTCGCCGCGGTCACCGTCGGCGGCCTGGCCGTCATTGGCCTGATGTGGACTTACGGAATCTTGGCAAATGAGACTGTTTACTATGGTTTGTTGGCCTCGCTCGCCGTGTATGTGATCGTTTCCCTGGCGACCCGCCCGGCGGACGCCGCCGCGCTCGCGAACTGGCGCGCCCGGCCGGCCGGCCAGGAGACCCCGACCGAGCCCGAGTCCCCGGACCCGGCGCCCGTCACCGCCTGACGGCGGCCCCACGCCCCGGGCGTCGCGACCCGACGCCCGGCCCACCGAGAAGCACCCAGGAGGACCCCGACCATGAGCAGCAGCGACCAGAACGCCTTCCGCGGCCCGATCGACTCGTCCCGCATCCCGCGGTACGCCGGTCCCGCGACGTTCGCCCGGCTGCCGCGCCTCGACGAGGTCGGCACCGCCGACGTCGCCGTGGTCGGCGTCCCCTTCGACACCGGCGTCTCCTACCGCCCCGGCGCCCGCTTCGGCGGCAACGCCATCCGCGAGGCCTCCCGCCTGCTCCGCCCCTACAACCCCGCGCAGGACGCCTCCCCGTTCGCCCTCGCGCAGGTCGCGGACGCCGGTGACATCGCCGCCAACCCGTTCAACATCAACGAGGCCGTCGAGACCATCGAGGCCGCCGCCGACGACCTCCTCGGCACCGGCGCCCGCATGATGACCCTCGGCGGCGACCACACCATCGCCCTGCCGCTGCTCCGCTCCGTCGCCAAGAAGCACGGCCCCGTCGCCCTGCTCCACTTCGACGCGCACCTCGACACCTGGGACACCTACTTCGGTGCCGAGTACACCCACGGCACCCCGTTCCGCCGCGCCGTCGAGGAGGGCATCCTCGACACCTCCGCGCTCTCCCACGTCGGCACCCGCGGCCCGCTCTACGGCAAGCAGGACCTCACCGACGACGAGAAGCTCGGCTTCGGCATCGTGACGTCCTCCGACGTCTACCGCCGCGGCGCCGACGAGGTCGCCGACCAGCTGCGCCAGCGCATCGGCGACCGCCCGCTGTACATCTCCATCGACATCGACTGCCTCGACCCGGCCCACGCCCCCGGCACCGGCACCCCCGAGGCCGGCGGCATGACCTCCCGCGAGCTCCTGGAGATCCTCCGCGGCCTCTCCTCCTGCAACCTGGTCTCCGCCGACGTCGTCGAGGTCGCGCCGGCGTACGACCACGCGGAGATCACGGCGGTCGCGGCGTCGCACACGGCGTACGAACTGACGACGATCATGTCCCGCCAGATCGCGGCGGCGCGCGACGCCAAGTAACCTCCCGGGCGCGGCCGGGCGATGCCCCGCCCCCCCCCCCCGGGGGGGCCCCCCCCCCCCCCCCCGGGGGGGGGGGCCCCCCGGCCCGGGGGGGGGGGTGGGGGTGGCCACCACCCGACCACCGGCCCGCACCTGACCACCGAGCCACGCCAAGGGACGACCATGACCCACGACCACGACCTGGTCCTGCGCCCCACCGCCGCACAGACGGAGGCCGCCCTGAACCCGCCCAAGGGGCGCAACGGCGGCGACCTCGTCGTGGAGACCCTCACCGGCCTCGGCGCCACGACGGTCTTCGGCCTCCCCGGCCAGCACGCCCTCGGCATGTTCGACGCCCTCCGCCGCTCCGACCTGCGCTACGTCGGCCTCCGCGTCGAGAACAACGCCGGCTTCGCCGCCGACGCGTACGGCCGCATCACCGGCGAGGCCGCCCCGCTGCTGCTCTCCACCGGCCCCGGCGCGCTCATGTCGCTCGCCGCGCTCCAGGAGGCGGCCGCCGCCTCCGCGCCGGTCCTCGCGATCGGCAGCCAGATCCCGGTGGCCGGGCTCGGTGGCGGCCGGCACGGCTACCTCCACGAGCTCCGCGACCAGCAGGCCTCGTTCCGGGACGTCGTGAAGTCCGTCCACACGGTCCGTACGCAGTCCCAGATCCCGTCCGCGATCGCCGCGGCCTGGGAGTCGGCGCTCACCGCCCCGCACGGCCCGGTCTGGGTGGAGATCCCGCAGGACGTGCTCCTCGCCGAGACGACCCTCCCCGTCGTCACGGCCATGGACGCGACGCCCGAGGAGGTCGTCCCGCGCCCCGAGCTGACGGCGGTCGCCGCGCACCTGCTTGCGAACGCCGAGCGGCCCGCGATCATCGCGGGCGGCGGCGTCGTCCGCTCGGACGCCTCCGGCAAGCTCCTCGCGCTGGCCGAGAAGATCGACGCGCCCGTCGTCACCACCTTCGGCGGCAAGGGTGCCTTCCCCTGGGAGCACCCGCTGTCGCTCCAGTCGTGGCTGGAGGACCGGCACACGACGGACTTCCTGGAGGACGCCGACGTCCTGCTGGTCGTCGGCTCGGGCCTCGGGGAGCTGTCCTCGAACTACCACACGTTCGCCCCGCGGGGCCGGGTGATCCAGATCGAGGCGGACGCGGGGAAGCTGGAGTCCAACCATCCGGCGCTCGGCATCCACGCGGACGCCCGGCTCGCGCTGCAGGCGCTCCTGGAGACCGTCGAGGAGCGCCACGACCCGGCGGCCACGGAGCGGGTCGCGGCCGTCCTCACGAAGGTCCGGGAGCGGATCGCGGCGCAGGGCCTGGATCTGGAGCAGCGGATCGTGGCGTCGGTCCGCGAAGCCCTTCCGCCGCGGGCGCCGAGCTTCTGGGACATGACGATCCTGGCGTACTGGGCGTGGTCGGCCTTCGACGCGCGGTACCCGAACACGATGCACTCGGCCCAGGGCGCCGGCGGCCTCGGCTACGGCTTCCCGGCCGCGCTCGGCGCGGCGGCGGCCGACTCGTCGCAGCCGGTCCTCGCGGTCTCCGGTGACGGTGGCGCGATGTACTCGATCGCGGAGCTGGCGACGGCGAAGCAGTACGGCCTCGACGTGACCTGGCTGATCGTCGACGACGGCGGGTACGGGATCCTGCGGGAGTACATGACGGGCGCGTTCGGCGAGGCGACGGCCACCGAACTGGCCCGCCCGGACTTCGTCGCCCTGGCCGAGTCCTTCGGCGTCCCGGCGACCCTGACGAGCCCGGAGTCCCTGACGGCGGACCTGGCGAAGGCCCTCGCCACGCCGGGCCCGTCCGTGGTGGTGCTCCCGGCCCTCCTGAGGATGTTCGAGCCGACGCACCTGTGACGCCCGTGGCAACCCGCCCGGCCCGCCACGGGCACGGCGACCCGCCCGGCTCGTGACGGACGGAGCGGCCCCGCCCGGCCCGTGGGGGGC
>NZ_JBSHDU010000082.1:0-37498 GCF_053616475.1 Streptomyces sp. NPDC055815
CCCCTGGTGACGGCGCCGTCGTGGTGCGGGCCAGGGCGCGAGAGCCTCGGGCGCCGGCGGGGGCGCCGTCCGTTGTGCCCACCCGTTCCGCCCTGCGGAACGATTGCCCACAACGGCGGGGCCACCGTCGCCTCGACCCCGCCCCCGGCACCCGCTTCACCGGCCACGGACAGGGCAGCACCCCGCGCGACACCGTCCGGAAGCTGCGCGCCGGATACTTCGCCTCCTGGTTCGACGGCGACCCGGCGACCACCGAGACCCTCGCGGCAGCGCTGTCCGCGCTCCCGGACCAGGACCGCCCCCGAGCCGACCCCCGTTACCGGCTCGCGAGCTTCGTCAGGCGCGGTTGAACTCCATCACCCAGTTCGTCACCCACGCGTCGGTGCCCAGCACCGCGAAGGCCTGCTCCCAGCGGGCCGTGTCCGCCGTGATCCCCGACCACCGGAACCGCACCCGGACCGGCCGTCCCTCGTAGGAGTCGGTGCCGTGGAACTCGCCCGTCCCGTCGTCCGCGAACCTGCCCCGTACCGGCGGATCCAGCCTGCCCGTACGGCTGTTGGACCAGTTCAGCGTCCACTCGCCCGTCTCCGGCTCGTACAGCCGCAGCGTCAGCCCGCTGAACCCCTCGGACGGGAAGACGATCTCGTCCACGTGCGCCCGGCCGTCCCAGTACAGCGCGCCGGTCGTGTGCCCCTCGAACTCCTTCCACCCGCTCTCCGGGTCGAGGAAGTCGGCGAGCCGCCGGTTGCGGACCTGCCACCGGCCGTCGAGGAAGGAGAAGCCGTCGGCGGTCACGCGCGGCCTCCCGTCGTACCGGAGGGCAGCGCGTCCGCGAGGTAGCCGGCCAGGTCCGGCGCATCCGGCGCCAGCATGTGCCGTACCCAGGCGTCCCGTTCGTGCCCGAGCGGAGCCAGCTCCCACACGCAGCCGATCCACTGGCGCGCGGCCGGGTCGGTGCGGACGAAGTGCGTCGGGTCGGTGTCCGGGCAGTCCAGGGCGGGCTGGCCGGCCGCCGCGCCACCGAAGTGGATGACGTTGTCCCAGGCCCAGCTGTACACGTTGAGGTACGCTCCACTGTCACCGCCGCGGTGCAGCACCACGAAGCTCGCCGGCGGGGTGCCGTCCGGCTCCGGAAGGAGCTCGGGGAGCACGGCGTACGCCGCCTTCTCCACCTCGGGTTCGATGCCCGCCGGGTCGGCGGTGACGTGGTAGCGCTTGATGTGCCGGCCGGCGATCACGACCGGCTCCAGGACGAAGAGGTTCTTCTCTGCGAAAGCCATGACTGGACTGTAGGAGCGCTTCACTGACACCTTGTGTCAGTGAAGTCCAGCCGACTCCTGTCGATCCTCCTGCTGCTCCAGACGCGCGGCCGGATGACCGCCGCCCAGCTCGCCGAGGAGCTGGAGGTCTCCGTCCGCACCGTCTACCGCTACGTCGAGTCGCTGCACGCCGCCGGCGTGCCGCTCTACGGGGACGCCGGGCACCGCGGCGGTTACCAGCTGCTCGCCGGCCACCGCTCCCGCCTCACCGACCTGTGCGTCCGCGAGGCCGAGGCCCTGGTGCTCGCCGGGCTGCCGGTCGCCGCCGACGAGCTCGGGCTCGGTGCCCACTTCGCCGACGCCCAGCTGAAGCTGCGGGCCGCGCTGCCGGCGCCGTTGCGGGAGCATGTCGACCGGCTGCGGACCCGTTTCCACATCGACGCACCCGGCTGGTACTCCGAGGACAGCGAGGCCCCGTTCCTGCCGCAGATCGCCGACGCCGTCCGCACCGGACGCGTCCTGGAGGTCCGCTACCGGCGCTGGAAGGAACCGACGGACGTCGACCGGCGCCTCGAGCCGTACGGGCTCGTCCTCAAGGCCGGCCGCTGGTACCTGATCGCCGCACCCGGACCCCGCACCTACCGCGTCGACCAGATCCTCGCCCTCACCGTCACCGACGAGGAGGCCACCGTCCCGGACGACTTCGACCTCGCCGCGCACTGGCGGGCCGGCCAGGAGGACTTCCACCGGCGGCTCCACCAGGGCGAGGCCCTCGTACGGATCTCCCCGGGCGGCGCCGCCCGCCTCACCGGCGCCGCCGCCCGGGCACTCGCCGCCACCGGCACCCCCGAACCCGACGGCTGGACGCGCGCCACCCTCCCCGTCGAGACGCCGGAACACGCCCACGACACCTTCCTCGGGCTCGGCGCGGAGGTGGAGGTCCTCGCCCCCGAGGACCTCCGCGACCGCATCGCCGCCACCGTACGGACCCTGTCCGCGCGGTACGCCTGAACGCGCACGGCCGGACGGGCCTCTCAGGTCCAGGGCCAGCCCCACGTCTCCGCCGCGAACTCGGCGAAGGAGCGCGGCTCCCGGCCCAGGATCCGCTTCACCCCGTCCGTCGCCGAGGCGTTGTGCCCGTCGAGGAGCGTCGCGAACAGCGCCGCCAGCCACTCCGCCTCCGGGGCCGGAAGCCCGAACCCGCCGAGCAGACCGGCGTATTCGGCCTCCGACACCGCCTCGTACACCACCGGTCGGCCCGAGGCGCGGGAGATCTCCGCCGCCACCTCGGCGAAGCCCACCGGCCGGGGACCCGTCACCTCGTGCACCCGCCCCGCGTGCCCGTCCGCCGTCAGGGTCTCGACGACGACGTCCGCCAGATCGTCCGCGTCGATGAACGGCTCGGCCATGTCCCCGGCCGGGAACACCACCGCGCCCTCCGCGACGCCCTCCGCGAGCAGCCCCTCGGAGAAGTTCTGCGCGAAGAACGAGGCCCGTACGACCGTCAGTTCGGCCCCGGAGGCCGCCGCCCGCAGCGCCTCCTCCGCCAGGACGGCCTCCGGCTCGCCGCGCCCGGAGAGCAGGGTGAGCCGCCGGACCCCGTGCTCCACGGCGAGCCGGCCGAAGGCCTCCATCGCCCCGACCGCCCCCGGGGCGGCCAGGTCCGGGTAGTAGGCCACGTACGCGGCGTCCGCGCCCCGCAGCGCGGGCCCCCAGGTCTCCGGGGCCTCCCAGTCGAAGACGGTCTCCCCGCTCCGGGACCCGGCCCGCACCGTCAGGCCGCGGGCGGCAAGACGCTCGGCCACCCGCCGCCCGGTCTTGCCGGTGGCGCTCGTCACCAGGACCGTCGTGTTCTGCGTGTTCTGCGTGCTGTTCGTCTGCGTCGTCATGGCTCAAGACTCCCGCCCGGAGAGCCGTCCGCCCATGCTGCACCGTCTCACCCGCCTACGCCTGCGTCTCAGGCCCGGAACGCCCTACGCTTGCGCTCCATGGACGCACTCGCCGGACTCCTCGACGGGCCACGCGCCAAGGGCGCCTTCCTGCTCCGCATGATCATGGAACCGCCGTGGTCCGTACGCATCGAGGACGAGGCCCCGGTCTGCCTCATGTGCGTCACCGAGGGCGAGGCCTGGATCGTCCCCGACACCGGCACTCCCGTCCTGCTCCGCCCCGGGGACATCGCCATCGCCCGCGGCCCCCAGCCGTACACCGTCGCCCACACCCCCGACGCCCCGCCCCGCGCCAGGATCGGCCCCGACGGCCGCTGCACCACCCTCACCGGGGAGCCGCTCGCCCAGTCCATGCACCTCGGCGTCCGCACCTGGGGCAACGCCCCCGACGGCGGCACCACCGTCCTCGTCGGCACCTACCTGATGGACGGCGAGGTCGGCCGCAGACTCCTCGACGCCCTGCCCGGCCTGGCGCACCTGCCCGCCGAGGTGTGGAACTGCCCCCTCATGCCCTTCCTCGACGAGGAGATCTCCCGCGACGAACCCGGTCAGAGCGTCGTCCTCGACCGGGTCCTCGACCTGCTGCTCATCGCCGCCGTCCGCGCCTGGTTCTCCCGGCCCGGGGCCGAGGCGCCCGCCTGGTACCGCGCGATGGGCGACCCGGTGGTCGGCCGGGCGCTCCGGCTGCTCCAGAACGACCCCGCCCACCCGTGGACCGTCGCCTCGCTCGCCGCGAAGGCGGGGGTGTCCCGGGCCGCGCTCGCCCGCCGGTTCACCGAACTCGTCGGGGAGCCTCCGATGGCGTACCTCACCGGCTGGCGGCTCGCGCTCGCCGCCGATCTGCTGCGCGAGTCGGACGCCACGGTCGAGTCCGTCGCCCGGCAGGTCGGCTACAGCGGCGCGTTCGCGCTGAGCGCCGCCTTCAAACGGGTACGGGGCCTCAGCCCGCAGGAACACCGGAGCCGCAGCTGACGGCAACGGCCGCTGTTGCCGGACCGGCAACATTTCTCGCGTGCGCGGCCGTCCCGTCGCACCCTGGAGCCATGAGCCAGCATCACGCGTCCCACCACGGCCACCAGCACGGCACCGGTCACGACCGGCAGCCCCACGACCACACCCACCTCGACTGGAGCGAGATGGCTCCGCTCCTGGAGCGGCAGGCCGAGATCGCGAGCCCCGCCTACGCGGAGGCCGCCGCCTGGCTGGGCACCCTCGCGCCGGTGCAGGGCGTCCGCCGGATCCTCGACGTCGGCGCCGGTCCCGGCGTGGTGACCAGCCTGCTCGCCGAGGCGTTCCCGGCCGCCGAGGCCGTCGCCGTCGACGGCGCCCCCGAACTCCTGGCCCTGGCCAGGGCCCGCGCCGAGGCCCGTCACCTCGGCAACAGGGTCTCCACCCTGCACGCCGAACTCCCGGAAGCGATCGGCACCCTGGGGTCGGCCGACCTCATCTGGGCGGGCAACTCCCTGCACCACATGGGCGACCAGAGCGCCGCGCTCGCCGAGTTCGCCGGCATCCTGAACCCCGGCGGGCTGATCGTCCTCGTCGAGGGCGGGCTGCCCCGGCGGCACCTGCCCCAGCACATCGGGATCGGCAGGCCCGGACTCGAGGCCCGGCTCGACGCCGTCCACGCCGACTGGTTCGGCGAGATGCGCGCCGAACTGCCCGGGGCCAAGGACGAGCCGGACGACTGGCGGGCCCTGCTCGCCGGCGCCGGTCTCACCCCGGCCGGCACCCGCACGTTCCTCGTGGACGTCCCCGCGCCGGTGTCCCCGGCCGTACGGGAACTGGCCCTCGCCCACTACGAGCGCCTGCGGGACGGCCTGGCCGCCCGGATCGACGCCGACGACAAGGAGACCCTCGACCGGCTCCTCGACCCGGCCGACGCCCTGTCCCTGCACCACCGCACGGACCTGTTCCACCTCACCGCCCACACCGTGCACACCGCCCGCAAGGGCTGAGCCCGCACCGGGCCCGGGTCAGGACACCGGCTCAAGCCGCCACCACTGGAACGGCGAGTCGGTGTCCTCCCACTGCCGGACGTTCCCCCCGTCCTCCTCCGACGCGTCGGCGACCTCCAGGAACAGGCCGCTGACGAAGCTCACCAGGGCCACCGTCCCCGGCGACTGGACGTCCTGCTCGATGATCCACTCCTGCGCGCCGAAGTTGTTGGGTCTCCACTGCTGGATGCCGGCGCCGTTCTCCGTGGACGCGTTCGCCACGTCGAGCCGTTTGCCGCTGGCCGCGTTGACCAGGTGGTAGAGGCCGCCGCCGTTCGGCACGGGCGTGATGTGCCAGTGCTGTCCGGGAGTTCCGTTCCCGGTGGCCTGCTGCACCTTCGCGCCGCTGCGGCTCGACCCCTGGTACACCTCAAGGAGCAGCCCGCTGGCCACGTTCCGCACCCGGTAGAGGCCCTCCTCGACGGGCTCCGGGGCACCGCTCACCGTACCGACTCCTTCTCCTCGCCCAGCAGTCGCACCGCGCGGCCGTCACCACCGCGCGCACCCCTCGGGGGCGTCTTCGACTCTACGTCCCGGGTACGACAACGGCCCCGGCCGCCGACCGGCCCGGCGCGACCGGCTGGCACGATGGGCCGGTGACCGATCCTGATCTCCGTACCCTGCTCGACGACCCCGCCGACGTCCTGCGCCACGACCGCGCCGAGCTCCGCGCCCGCCTCGACGCCCTGCCGGAGGAGCAGGGCGGCGTCGGCCGCGAGGTGTTCACCCAGGCCGAGGCGGTGTTCGGCTGCGCCCCCGTCACCGCGGCCGAGTTCGCCTCCTGGCTGCACTTCGCGGCGACCGTCCTCGGCCACCGCGAGTACGCCCAGCGTGTCGCGGCCGCCGAACCGGGGCTGCCGTGGCGGACGGTGTGGGCCTGGTGGCGGCCGGTCGGCGCCCACGAGGCCGCGCCGAACCTCAGCGGCGACCGCTCCGCCGAGGTGTACGAGGCCGGGGGCACCCCGCTCCTCAAGGTCTGGGCCCTGTGGTGCGAGGACACCTGGTTCGACCTGGCGACCGGCCGGCCCCGGCCCGCCCCCGCCGAGGGCACCGCCGAACCGTACGAGGAGCACGAGCCGGACGGGCCCTGGCTGTTCGACGGCGACGACGCGTCCTGGGCGCTGCGCGCCCCCGACGCCTGGGAGGAGCCGATCCCGCTGGACGGCGGCCGCTACGTCTTCCTCGACGCGCGCGGGGTCGCCGTGGTCGAGCAGAACGACACGGCCCTCGCCGACTGGCCGACGGGCGGGGCCGATTCCTCCGCCCCGGCGCCCGCGGACGGCGGCCCGTGGTTCCGGCCCGGCACGAGGAACGCGGACGGGCCGCTCACCGCGGCCCGCCTCGACGGCGTCTTCGGCGCCTCCGAGGTGCTCCGCGTCCCGGCGGCCGAACTGCCCGCCGCCCTCACGCACGCACCGACCAGGACGCTGCTCACCGAGGCCGGACTGCCCCGCCGCTGGGGGGCCGGCGTCACGTCCTTCGCCCTCGCGGACGAGCCGCTGGCCCCGGGCCCCGAAGGCCTGCTGCGCGTCGGGGAGTTCGACCTCGGGTACTGCGATCCCGGGGAGGTCTTCGTCCACCCCGGGACCGGCGCCGTCGGCCTGCGGCAGCCGGACGGCAGCCACGGCCCCGGCGGCGACGCCGTCTTCCCGCTCGTCCGCGACCTGGAGTCCTTCGTCCGGTTCCTGGAGGGCGTCCGCCGGCACATGGGCGCCTGCTGGGACCCGTACCCGGGAGAGGAGGGCGTGAAGACGTTCCTCCGGGAGATGACGGAGGTGGACGCCGGGGCGCTGGCCGACGGCGCGCCCGGCGCCGAGGTGTGGGAGCACCTCTTCGCCTCGATCACCGAACTCGGCGTGGACGGTTACTGAGGAGGGGCGCCGCGGAGGCGGCGCGCCGCACGGCCGCCGAGCCGACGCACCGCCGAAGCGGCGCGCCGGCCCCACCCGTTCCGTCTCCTTCAGGCGCCGACGTTGAACTCCGCCGGGTTCGGGCCCAGTCGGCGGCTCTCGTCGAGGGCGGCGATCGCCGCCAGGTCCTCGGCGTCCAGCTCGAAGCCGAAGACGTCGATGTTCTCCCGGATCCGCGAGGGGGTGACCGACTTCGGGATCACCACGTTCCCCAGCTGGAGGTGCCAGCGCAGCACCACCTGGGCCGGCGTCCGCCCGTGCTTGCGGCCGATCGCGACGATCGCCGGGACGTCCAGGAGCCCCCGGCCCTGGCCGAGCGGCGACCACGCCTCGGTCGCGATGCCGTACCCGGCGTGCGCCGCACGCGACTCGGCCTGCGCGAGCTGCGGGTGCAGCTCGATCTGGTTGACGGCGGGCACGACCGAGGTCTCGCCGATCAGCCGCTCCAGGTGCTCCGGAAGGAAGTTGGAGACGCCGATCGCCCGGGCGCGGCCGTCCGCGAGGATCTTCTCGAACGCGCGGTACGTGTCGACGTACGCGTCCTTCGCCGGCACGGGCCAGTGGATCAGGTACAGGTCGACGTGGTCGAGGCCCAGCTTGTCGAGGGAGGCGTCGAAGGCGCGCAGCGTCGAGTCGTAGCCCTGCTCGCTGTTCCACAGCTTCGTGGTGATGAACAGCTCGTCGCGGGCGATCCCCGACTCGGCGACGGCACGGCCCGTGCCCCGCTCGTTCTCGTAGATCGCGGCGGTGTCGATCGAGCGGTACCCGGCCTCCAGGGCCGTCGCCACGGCCGCCGTCGCCTCGTCGTCCGGCACCTGCCAGACACCGAAGCCCAGCTGCGGCATGCTCACGCCGTTGTTCAGGGTGACCGAGGGAACGTTGCTGTCCGTGCTCACGTGGGGTGGATCCTTACGTCGTCGCGGGTCGAACGGGGGCCCGGGAAATTCGGGTACTCCCCATGTCAACGATCACAGACCGCCCCGCATTCCGGCCGCCGCACGGCCCCCGTCAGCCGTACAGCGGCTCGCGTCGGCCGTATAGCGGCCCCCCCCGCAAGCCCTACGGCGACTCCCGTCAGCCGTGCAGCGACCCCCGTCAGTCGTACAGCGACTCCCGTCAGCCGTACAGCGCCGCGACCTCCGCCGCGTACGCCCGTTCGATCGCCTTGCGCTTCAGCTTCAGCGAGGGCGTGAGCAGCCCGTGCTCCTCGCTGAACGGATGCGCCAGGATCCGGAACGTCCGGATCGACTCCGCCTGCGAGACCAGCGTGTTCGCCGCCACCACCCCGCGCCGGATCTCGGTCTCCAGGGCGGGGTCGCGGACCAGCTCCGCCGGGGGTAGCGGGGCCCGCCCCTGCATCGCCAGCCAGTGCTCCACGGCCTCGTGGTCGACCGTCACGAGCGCGGCGATGTACGGGCGGTCGTTGCCGACCACGATGCACTGGGCGATCAGCGGATGCGCCCGCACCCGCTCCTCCAGGGCGGTGGGGGAGACGCTCTTGCCGCCCGAGGTCACCAGGATCTCCTTCTTCCGCCCGGTGATCGTCAGATAGCCGTCCGCGTCGAGCGCGCCGATGTCGCCGGTGGCCAGCCAGCCGTCGTTGAGGACGGCGGCCGTCGCCTCCGGGGCGTTCAGATAGCCGGAGAAGACCTGGCCGCCGTGCAGCCACACCTCGCCGTCCTCCGCGATGTGGACCGTCGTCCCCGGGACCGGCTGGCCCACGGTGCCGTACTTGGTCCGCCCGGGCGGGTTCGCCGTGGCGGCGGCCGAGGACTCGGTGAGGCCGTAGCCCTCGAAGACCGTGACCCCCGCCCCCGCGAAGAACAGTCCCTGCCGGCGGTCCATCGCCGAACCGCCCGACATCGCGTGCCGCACCCGCCCGCCCAGGGCCGCCCGCACCTTGACGTATACCGTCTTCTCGAAGAACTGGTGCTGCACCCGCAGCGCCGCCGACGGCCCCGGACCGGTCCCGAAGGCCTTCTGCTCCAGCGCCTCCGCGTAGGCGACCGCCACCTCGACCGCCTTGTCGAAGGGGCCCGCCTTCCCCTCGCTCTCCGCCTTGCGGCGGGCCGCGTGGAAGACCTTCTCGAAGACGTACGGCACGGCGAGCACGAAGCTCGGCCGGAACGCCACCAGGTCCGGGAGCAGTTCGGCCGCCGCCATCACCGGCTGGTGCCCCAGCTTCACCCCGCCGCGGACCGCCGCGACCTCCACCATCCGCCCGAAGACGTGCGCGAGCGGCAGGAACAGCAGCGTCGACGCCTGCTCGTCGGGGCGCGAGCGGAACACCGGCTCCCAGCGGCCCATCACCATGTCCGTCTCGAACATCAGGTTCGCGTGGGTGATCACACAGCCCTTGGGGCGGCCGGTCGTCCCCGAGGTGTAGATGATCGTCGCGACCGTCTCCGGGGTCACCGCCCGCCGGTGCCGGTGCACGACCTCCTCGTCGATCCCCGTGCCCGCCGCCGTCAGCTCGCCCACCGCGTCCGCGTCCAGCTGCCACAGCCGCTGGAGCCGGGGCAGCCGGTCGATCACCGAGCCGATCGTCATCGCGTGGTCCTCGTGCTCCACCACGCAGGCCGTGACCTCGGCGTCGTGCAGCATCCAGAAGACCTGCTCGGCGGAGGAGGTCGGATAGACCGGCACCGGCTGCGCGCCCAGCGTCCACAGCGCGAAGTCGAAGAGCGTCCACTCGTACCGGGTCCTGGCCATGAGCGCGACCCGGTCGCCGAACCGCACGCCCTCCGCGATCAGCCCCTTCGCCAGCGCCAGGACCTCGTCCCGGAACCGCGCGGCGGTCACGTCGTGCCACTGCCCGTCGGGGCCCTTGCGGCCGAGGACGATCCGGTCCGGCTCGGCGAGGCCGCGGTCGAACACGGCGTCCGCCAGACCGCCGACCTGAGGCGCCGCCTCGACGGGCGGCACGGTGAACTCGCGCACTGACCTGCTCCTCGACGGCTCGTGGCTGGAAAAGCCCGTTGTCGCACTCCGTACGGCGCCGGTGACGGTACCCCACCCGCCCGGCCGGGGGGAGGGCCTTCACCAAGCCGGGACATTCCGCGTTCGTACAGGTCAGGGCCGGTGAGGCGGCCAAGTCGTGGGTGTCCTCGGGGCATTGCCGACCGGACGGTACGTCCTCCGGGGCCGAATCTCCACGGAATCTGTACGGCCCGCTCACGCCCCCACCCCCGAAGCGCCGCCGTGGCGGCTTCTCGCCCCACCGGCGCCCCAGGCGCCGCAAGCGGTTACCGACGGTTCGGCGTGGTGGGCGCAGCCGGTCGGCACGGGTTCAGCGCGGCCGGTGCAGCCGGTCGGCAC
Source organism: Streptomyces sp. NPDC055815 (assembly GCF_053616475.1). Lineage (NCBI taxonomy): Bacteria > Bacillati > Actinomycetota > Actinomycetes > Kitasatosporales > Streptomycetaceae > Streptomyces > Streptomyces sp. NPDC055815. The sequence continues at coordinate 10,434 of NZ_JBSHDU010000082.1, forward strand.
GGGTTCAGCGCGGCCGGTGCAGCCGGTCGGCACGGGTTCAGCGCGGCCGGTGCGGCCGGCCGGCACGGGTTCAACGCGGCCGGTGCAGTCGGTCGCCGCCCGCCAGGATCGCCTCCGCGAGCGCGTCCGCCGCCTCCTGGGTCTCCCCGCCCCTGCGCCCCTTGCGCAGCACGAACCCCACGTCCCCCAGCTCCGGAAGCCCCGCACGGGCCGGCACCGGGACGAGCCCCGGCGGCACCAGGCCCCGCGTGTGCGCCATCACCCCGAGCCCCGCACGGGCCGCCGCCACGTTCGCGCTCAGGCTGGAACTCGTGCACGCGATCCGCCACGCCCTGCCCTGCGCCTCCAGCGCCTCCAGGGCCCGCGCCCGGGTGATCCCCGGCGGCGGGTACAGGATCAGCGGCACCGGCCGGTCCGGATCGAGCCGCAGCCCCGGCGCCCCGATCCAGATGAGCGTGTCCTCCCAGACGAGCCGCCCCTCGCTCTCCGCCCCGCGCCGCTTGGCCAGGATCAGATCGAGCCGCCCGGCGGCGAGCCGCGCCTGGAGCGTCCCGGACAGTTCGACCGTCAGCTCCAGATCGACCTCGGGATGCTCACGCCGGAAGGACTCCAGGATCTCCGGCAGCCGCGTCGTCACGAAGTCCTCCGAAGCACCGAACCGCAGCCGCCCCCGCAGCCGGGTCCCGCCGAAGAAGGCCGCCGCCCGCTCGTGCGCCTGGAGGATCGTGCGCGCGAACCCGAGCATCGCCTCGCCGTCCTCCGTCAGCTCCACGCGATGCGTGTCCCGCGCGAACAGCGGCCGGCCCGTCGCCTCCTCCAGGCGCCGCACGTGCTGGCTGACAGTCGACTGGCGCAGCCCGAGACGGTCCGCGGCCCGCGTGAAGCTCAGCGTCTGGGCCACGGCGAGGAAGGTGCGCAGTTGCGTGGGCTCGTACACCCTCCGACGCTATCGCGAAACGTGATGACAGTCAGAGCACTGTACGGGATTCCCGATCACCGGCGCCTGGAGCAGGATGGACACGCGCGACCCCCGTAGGAGCACAGGAGCCCATGACCCCCCGCACGCCCGGCCGCACCGCCGCCCGCCGCCCCCTCCGCCTGCCGTCCTGGCTGCCCGTCGACGGCTACGTCCTCGCGCTCCTCGGCACGGTCGCGCTCGCCGCGCTCCTCCCCGCCTCCGGGGCCGCCGCGACGGTCACGGAAGGCGCGTCGACCGGGGCCGTCGCCCTGCTCTTCTTCCTCTACGGCGCCCGGCTCTCCACCCGCGAAGCCCTCGACGGCCTCAAGCACTGGCGGCTCCACCTCACCGTCCTCGGCTGCACCTTCCTGCTCTTCCCGCTCCTCGGCCTCGCCGCCCGCGGCCTCGTCCCCGGCGTCCTCACCCCCCAGCTCTACAGCGGCTTCCTCTTCCTCTGCCTGGTGCCCTCCACCATCCAGTCCTCCATCGCCTTCACCTCGATCGCCCGGGGCAACGTGCCCGCCGCGATCTGCGCCGGCTCGTTCTCCTCCCTCGCCGGCATCGTCCTCACCCCGCTGCTCGCGGCCCTGCTCCTCGGCAACAGCGCCGGCGGCCTCTCCGCCGACGGGCTCCTGAAGATCGTCCTCCAGCTCCTCGTACCGTTCCTGACCGGGCAGTTCCTGCGCCGCTGGGTCGGAGGCTTCCTCGTCCGGCACAAGAAGGTCCTCGGATACGTCGACCGCGGCTCGATCCTCCTCGTCGTCCACACCGCCTTCAGCCAGGGCATGGTCGCCGGCATCTGGCACCTGGTGACCCCCGCGCGGCTCGCCGCGCTCCTCGCCGTCGAGGCCGTACTCCTCGCGGTCATGCTGGCCCTGACCTGGTACGGAGCCCGCCGTCTCGGCTTCGACCGGGCCGACCGGATCGCGATCCAGTTCGCCGGCTCCAAGAAGAGCCTCGCCGCCGGGCTGCCGATGGCGAGCGTCCTCTTCGGCCCGCAGGCCTCCCTCGCCGTCCTCCCGCTGATGCTCTTCCACCAGATGCAGCTGATGGTCTGCGCGGTCATCGCGAAGCGCCGTTCGAGGGACCCCGAGGCCACCGGTCCGCAGGCCGCCCCGGCGCCGGGGACCGGCCCCGAGACCGCGGCCCCCGGAGCCGTACACGGCCCCGAGGTGCCCACGCCGGGCACCTGATGATCATCCGGGCCGCTACGGTGCTCCCATGCCCGCACTCGATCCCGGCCGCACCGCGCTCGTCCTCGTCGACCTGATGGAACGCATCGTCGCGCTGCCCCTCGCCCCCCGCCCCGGCACCGACGTCCTCACCGCCGCCGCCCGGCTCGCCGACACCTTCCGGACCGCCGGCGCGCCCGTCGTCCACATCCGCGTCGAGCGGCCGAACGTCGACACCCAGCCGCCCGGCAGCGACCTCGTCCCCGACCTCGTCCGGGACGGCGACCCCGTCGTCGTCAAGCGCACCATCGGCGGCTTCCAGGACACCGGACTCCACGAGCTGCTCGCCGGACTCGGCGCCACCACCCTCGTCCTCGGCGGCATCGCCACCAACCTCGGCGTCGAGTCCACCGCCCGCGCCGCCTGCGACCTGGGCTACGACCTCGTCTTCGCCGAGGACGCCATGTCCGCCCTCACCGCCGACGAGCACCGCGCCTCCGTCGACCTGGACTTCCCGCGCCTCGGCACGGTCGCCCCCGTCGCCGCGATCACCCTGGACGGCCCCGAGTGACCCGCGTGCCGATACGGTACGGGGCCCGCCCCTGCTCCCTCGTCGTCTGCCGGGGCTGCTGCTGCGGAGACCCCCGCAAGAACCCCGGCATGGACCACGCCGGGCAGCTCGCCCGCCTCCGCGAGGCCGCCGCGGCCTCCGGAGGCCGGCTGCTCGTCCGTACCAGCGACTGCCTCGGCCCCTGCGCGCAGGCCAACGTCCTCGTGGTCCAGCCGTCCACCGAGGGCCGGCGCAGGGGCGGCCGGGCCGCCTGGATCGGCTGGAGCGCCGACGAGGACTGCCTCGACGAGGTCCTCGCCTGGACGGCCGCCGGCGGCCCCGGCGTCGTACCGCCCCCGGCCACCCTCGAACTCCAGATGATCGACCCGCCCAAGAACTAGGCCCTTCTCCGGCGGATCAGGGCCGGACAGGACCTACGGCGCCGTCACATCGATCCGGTGCTCGCCCGCGTACACGTTCATGTCCGGCCCGCGCAGGAAGCCGACCAGCGTCAGGCCCGTCTCGGCGGCCAGGTCCACGGCCAGCGAGGACGGCGCGGACACCGCGGCGAGCACCGGGATCCCCGCCATCACCGCCTTCTGCGCCAGTTCGAACGAAGCCCGCCCCGACACCAGCAGCACCGCACGCTCCAGCGGCAGCAGCCCCTCCCGCAGCGCCCGCCCCACCAGCTTGTCCACGGCGTTGTGCCGGCCCACGTCCTCCCGTACGTCCAGCAGCTCGCCGTCCTCCGTGAACAGCGCCGCCGCGTGCAGACCGCCCGTCGAGTCGAACACCCGCTGCGCCGCCCGCAGCCGCTCCGGCAGCACCGAGAGCAGCTCGGGGGCGATCCGCAGCGGGGGAGTGTCGGCGATCGGGAAACGGGCCGTGGTGCGGACCGCGTCCAGGCTGGCCTTGCCGCACAGCCCGCACGAGGACGTCGTGTACACGTTCCGCTCAAGGGTGATGTCCGGGACCTCCACCCCGGGAGCCAGCTGCACGTCCACCACGTTGTACGTGTTCCGGCCGTCGTCCGTGGCGCCCGCGCAGTACACGATGTTCCGCACGTCCGAAGCCGCCGCCAGAACCCCCTCGCTCACCAGGAAACCCGCCGCCAGCGCGAAGTCGTCGCCCGGCGTCCGCATGGTGATCGCGATCGGCCGCCCGTTCAGCCGGATCTCCAGCGGCTCCTCCGCCACCAGCGTGTCCGGCCGTGTGCCGACCGCACCGCCCCGGATCCGCAGGACACGCCGTCGCTCGGTGACCCGTCCCATCGTGACCGCACTCGATTCTCTCCGCAGGGAAGGCCGGGAAGGCCCTGACCGCCCCATTCTCCGCCACGCCCCACCCCCGCACGCGCCGCCGCGCACCCCGCCCGCCCCCGGCCCGTTGTCACGGTCGGCCAAGCGATTCGGGGGAATGTTGGTGGTTTACGTCACCTGTTACTGATCAGTCGCTGGCAAGACTGGGGGGTCCTGCCAGACGAACGAACCACCTAGGGGGTCCCGAGTATGACGGGCACTCGCATTGCCGCGCTCGGGCACTACCAGCCCGCCAAGGTGCTGACCAACCACGATCTCGCCGAGCTCGTCGACACGAGCGACGAGTGGATCCTCAGCCGGGTCGGCATCCGCACCCGCCACGTCGCCGGGCCCGACGAGCCCGTCGACGAACTCGCCGCCCACGCGGCCGGCAAGGCGCTCGCCACCGCCGGCCTCACCGTCGACGACATCGACCTCGTCCTCGTCGCCACCTCCACCGCGATCGACCGCTCGCCCAACACGGCCGCCCGCGTCGCCGCCCGCCTCGGCATGAGCTCGCCCGCCACCATGGACCTCAACGTGGTCTGCGCCGGCTTCACCCACGCCCTGGCCACCGCCGACCACGCCGTCCGGGCCGGGTCCTCCCGCCGCGCCCTCGTCATCGGCGCCGACAAGATGACCGAGATCACCGACTGGACCGACCGCACCACCTGCGTCCTCACCGGTGACGGGGCCGGCGCCGCGATCGTCGAGGCCACCGAGACCGACACCGGCGCCATCGGCCCGGTCCTGTGGGGCTCCGTCCCGGAGATGGGCCACGCCGTCCGCATCGAGGGCACCCCGCCGCGCTTCGCCCAGGAGGGCCAGTCCGTCTACCGCTGGGCCACCCAGCAGCTGCCCGCCCTCGCCCGGCAGGCCTGCGAGCGCTCCGGCGTCGCCCCCGAGGACCTCGCGGGCGTCGTCCTGCACCAGGCCAACCTGCGGATCATCGAGCCGCTCGCCGCGAAGATCGGCGCCGTGAACGCGGTCGTCGCCCGGGACGTCGTCGACTCCGGCAACACCTCGGCCGCCTCCATCCCGCTGGCCCTGTCCAAGCTGGTCGAACGCGGCGAACTGCCGTCCGGCGCCCCGGTCCTGCTCTTCGGCTTCGGCGGCAACCTGTCGTACGCGGGACAGGTCGTCCGGGTGCCGTAGAGGCTGATGAGACTCGGGGCCCCGGCCGTCCGGGGCGTCACGGCCCCGACCCCGGCTCCCGGGGCCGGGGCCGTGACCCGTTCGGCGGAGACCGGTGGCGGCGGGACCGGCGCGGACCTAGCTTCGATCGCGGTGAGGGTCGTCCCCTTCCCGGACCCGGAATCGCTCCGCGTCCGAGCCCTCGCCCGATCAGGAGGACCGCCATGCGCGCGATACGTGCCGCTTCCGCCGCCCTGCTCAGCGCCGTCGCCGTCCTGTCGGTCGCGCCCCTGGCCCTGGCCGGCGACGGCAACAACAACATCACGTCGTTCGGCTTCTCCGTCACCCCCGCGACGATCGCCCCCGGCGGCACCATCACCCTCACCTCCGAGGGCTGCGAAGTGCCGTCCGTGACCGTCACCTCCGGCGTGTTCGAGACCGTCACCCTCAACGAGGGCCGCCCGGGCACCGCGACCGTGGACGTCGACGCCAAGGCCGGCGCCCAGTACGAGATCACCTTCGACTGCAAGGGCGAGCGGGGCACCACGCCGCTCACCATCGCCAAGGGCGGCGATACCGGCGGCACCACCGGGCACGACACCGGCACCCACACCGGAGCCCACAAGGGCGTGAAGGCCGGCTACGGAACCGCCGCCGCCTCCGGAGCCGACACCGACGGGCTCGGCACCACCGAAGTGGTCACGGGCGTCCTGCTCATCGCCGGTGCGCTCGGAGCCGCCGTCGTCCTCACCCGCCGCCGCGCCGACGGCCGCACCTGACGGCCGGGCCCCGGGGGCCTGAAACGGCCCCTCCGCCCCGGTGTGACGAGGTCCGGGGCGGAGGGGCGCCAGCACACGGCACACGAGGAGGAGCGCGGACGTGGGGCGTGCGGACGGCACGGGAGGCCCGGACGGCACGGGAGGCTTCGGCGGTACGGGAGGCTTCGGCGGTACGGGAGGCCGCGACGGCACGGGAGGCTTCGGCGGTGCGGGAGGCTTTGGCGGTACGGGAGGCCGCGACGGCACGGGAGGCCTCGGCGGTACGGCGCAGCCCGACCGCACCGGACGGCGCGGCGCCTGGGGCGTCGTCGCCGTCGTCCTCCTCGTCGGCGTCCACCTCGTGCGCGGCGGCACGGGGGAGCTCCAGGGGGTCGGCCCGCCGCAGCCCCTCGCCGCGGCCGCGCCCGACGGGACCCGCGCCGGCCTCGCCGCCCTCGGCCCCGTCCCCGTACCCCCTCCGCTGCCCGCCTCGCCCCCGGTCCGGGTCCGCGTCCCCGCCGTCCGCATCGACGCCCCCGTCACCGGAGTGGGGCTCGACGCCGACGGCTGGATCGAGGCCCCGCCGCCCGAGGACGACCGGCGCGCGGGCTGGTTCACCGGCGCGGTCACGCCCGGCGAGCGCGGCACCGCCGTCGTCGTCGGCCACGTCGACACCCCGAACGGCCGGGCCGTCTTCTACGACCTCGGCGCCCTCGCCAAGGGACACCGCGTCGAGATCGCCCGCCGCGACGGCAGGACCGCCGTCTTCACCGTGTACGGGGTCGAGGTCGTCCCCAAGCAGGACTTCCCCGCCAAGCGGATCTACGGAGACGCCGGCGTCCCCGAACTGCGCCTGATCACCTGCGGCGGCACGTTCACGGAGGAGAGCGGCTACGCCGGCAACGTGGTGGTCTCGGCCCGCCTGGCCGAGGTGCGCTGACCGGCCCCTTCTCCCCGTTCGCCCCCTTCTTTGTCCCCAGCAGGGAAAAAGTCGGGCCTGATTCCTGCGCAACTTCTTCCCACCCCGGTACCCCCCTGCTACGTTCCCCTCGAAAGCCCGAACACGAGCGTGTGCGAGAGGGAGGGGCGCGTGAGGCGCATGACGGCACGACCTGCCAACCGGCACCAGGCGCGACTCCTCCGGCTGTTGCGCGACGGAGGACCCAACTCCCGCGCACAGCTGGGAGACCAGATCGACCTCTCGCGGTCCAAGCTCGCCGTCGAGGTCGACCGGCTCCTGGAGACCGGCCTCGTCGTCGCCGACGGCCTCGCCGCCTCCCGTGGCGGCCGACGCTCGCACAACATCCGTCTCGCGCCCGAACTCCGCTTCCTCGGCATCGACATCGGCGCCACCTCCATCGACGTGGCCGTCACCAACGCCGAGCTGGAGGTGCTCGGGCACCTCAACCACCCCATGGACGTCCGCGAAGGCCCCGTCGCCGTCTTCGAGCAGGCACTCGGGATGGCGGCCAAGCTCCGCTCCACGGGCATCGCGGAAGGATTCGACGGCGCCGGCATCGGCGTCCCCGGACCCGTCCGCTTCCCCGAGGGCGTCCCCGTCGCCCCCCCGATCATGCCCGGCTGGGACGGCTTCCCCGTACGGGAGGCCCTCAGCCAGGAACTCGGCTGCCCCGTCATGGTCGACAACGACGTGAACCTCATGGCCATGGGGGAGCAGCACGCCGGAGTCGCCCGCTCCGTCGGCGACTTCCTCTGCGTCAAGATCGGCACCGGCATCGGCTGCGGCATCGTCGTCGGCGGTGAGGTCTACCGCGGTACGACGGGCAGCGCCGGCGACATCGGACACATCCAGGTCGAACCCGACGGCCGCCCCTGCGCCTGCGGCAACAACGGCTGCCTGGAAGCCCACTTCAGCGGCGCCGCCCTGGCCCACGACGCCGAGGAGGCGGCGCGCGCCGGCCGCTCCGAGGAGCTCGCCGCCCGTCTCGCGGCGGCCGGACACCTCACCGGCGCCGACGTCGCCGCGGCCGCCGCCGCGGGCGACGCCACCTCGCTCTCCCTCATCCGCGAGGGCGGCAACCGGGTCGGGCAGGTCATCGCCGGACTCGTCAGCTTCTTCAACCCCGGTCTGGTGGTGATCGGCGGCGGCGTCACCGGCCTCGGTCACAACCTCCTCGCCAGTGTCCGCACCCAGGTCTACCGGCAGTCCCTGCCCCTGGCCACCGGCAACCTCCCCATCGTCCTGGGCGAGCTCGGCCAGACCGCCGGCGTCACCGGCGCAGCCCGCCTCATCAGCGACCACCTCTTCTCCCCGGCGTAACGCTTCCGTTCGATCCGTCCGGTCCGCCGGTGGCCTGTGGGCACGCGTTCTGCCCGGGCGGAACGGTCGGCACAGGCCACCCACCGGGCCGCACCCGCCGGACCGCCACCCGCACCCCACTCGCCCAGGCGCCACCCGCACCCGCCGGACCGCCACCCCCACCCCACTCGCCCAGGCGCCACCCCACCGCCGGACCGCCACCCGTACCCGCCGGACGGCCACCCGCACCCGCCGAGGGGATCCCAGCCGTGCCCCAGAACCACCCACCCCTGCTCACCATGTCCGGAATCACCAAGTCCTTCCCCGGCGTCCGCGCCCTCGACGGCGTGGACCTCGACGTCACCCCCGGCGAAGTCCACTGCCTCCTCGGCCAGAACGGCGCCGGCAAATCCACCCTCATCAAGGTCCTCGCCGGCGCCCACCAGCCCGACGAAGGCCGCATCACCTGGAACGGCGAACCCGTCCGGCTCCGCTCCCCGAGCGCCGCCGTACGCCTCGGCATCGCCACCATCTACCAGGAGCTCGACCTCGTCGAAGGCCTCACCGTCGCCGAGAACGTCCACCTCGGACACGAGCCCACCACCGCCGGCTTCGTCCGTACCCGCGCCGCCCGGGCCACCACCACCGCGCTCCTCAAACGCCTCGGCCACCCCGAGATCGATCCCGCCCGGCGCGTCGGCGAACTCTCCGCCGCCCAGCGGCAGATCGTCTCCATGGCCCGCGCCCTCTCCCACGACGTCCGACTCATCGTCATGGACGAACCCTCCGCCGCCCTCGACCCCGACGAGGTCGACAACCTCTTCCGGATCGTCGCCGACCTCACCGCCGAAGGCGTCGCCGTCGTCTACATCTCCCACCGCCTGGAGGAGATCCGCCGCATCGGCGACCGCGTCACCGTCCTCAAGGACGGCCGTGCCGTCGCCCGCGGACTGCCCGCCGCGACCACCCCCACCCGGGACGTCGTCGCCCTCATGACCGGCCGGGACGTCCCGTACGTCTTCCCCGACCGGCACGACCGGCACGACCGGACGCCCACCGCCGAACCCGTCCTCCGCATCCAAGGCCTCGCCAGGAGAGGGGAGTTCGAGGCGCTCGACCTCGAACTGCGTCCCGGGGAGATCGTCGGCCTCGCCGGGCTCGTCGGTTCCGGCCGCTCCGAGATCCTGGAGACCGTCTACGGGGCGCGCAGACCCACCGCCGGCCGCGTCGTGGTCGACGGGCGGCCCCTGCGGCCCGGCAGCGTCCCCGCCGCCGTCCGCGCCGGCCTCGGCCTCGCCCCCGAGGAACGCAAGGCCCAGGGGCTGCTCCTCCTCGAATCCGTCACCCGCAACGTCTCCGTCTCCTCCCTCGCCCGTTTCTCCCGGGCCGGCTGGATCGACCGCACCGCCGAACGCGCGACCGCCAGGGCCGCGACCCGCGAGCTGTCCCTCCGCCCCGACCACCCCGACGCCCGCGTCCGCACCCTCTCCGGCGGCAACCAGCAGAAGGCGGTCCTCGCCCGCTGGCTGCTCCGCGGCTGCCGGGTCCTCCTCCTCGACGAACCCACCCGCGGCGTCGACGTCGGCGCCCGCGCCGAGCTGTACGCCGTCGTCCGCCGCCTCGCCGACGACGGCCTCGCCGTCCTCCTCGTCTCCAGCGAGGTCCCCGAAGTCCTCGGCCTCGCCGACCGCGTCCTGGTCCTGCGCGAGGGCCGGGTCGTCCACGAGGCGCCCGCCCGCGACCTCGACGAACACCGCGTACTCGACCTCGTGATGGAAGGGAGTCCGACGGCATGACGCTCACCACCCCGGCCGAGGTGCCGGCCCGGGAAGGCCGCCGGCGCGCACTCGGCCTGAGGGCCGACGTCCGCAACCTGTCCCTGCTCGGCGTCCTCGCCGCCCTGGTCGCCGTAGGCGGCCTCACGCGGCCCGCCGAGTTCCTCGCCACTTCCAACCTCCAGCTCGTCCTGACGCAGGCGTCCGTGATCGGCGTCGTCACCGTCGGGATGACCTTCGTCATCACCAGCGGCGGCATCGACCTGTCCGTCGGCGCGATCGTCGCCCTCGCCTCCGTCTGGGCCACCACCCTCGCCACCCAGGAGTTCGGCTTCGCCGGCATCCTCTTCACGGCGGTGGTCGTCGGCCTCGGCTGCGGCCTGGTGAACGGCGTCCTCGTCGCGTACGGCGGGATGGTCCCCTTCATCGCCACCCTCGCGATGCTCGCCTCCGCCCGCGGCCTCGCCCTGCAGATCACCGACGGCAAGACGCAGATCGTCACCGTCCCGTCCGTCCTCGACCTCGGCGTCCCCGACGCCTACGTCCTCGGGATCCCGCCGCTCGTCCTCGTCTTCGCCGCCGTCACGGCCGTGGGCTGGCTCCTGCTCAACCGCACCACCTTCGGCCGCCGCACGATCGCCGTCGGCGGCAACCCCGAGGCCGCCCGCCTCGCCGGCATCGACGTCCGCCGCCAGCGCCTCTACCTGTACCTGCTGTCGGGCCTGTGCTGCGGCATCGCCGCCTTCCTCCTGATCGTCCTCGCGGGATCCGGCCAGAACACCAACGGCAACCTGTACGAACTCGACGCCATCGCCGCCGCGATCATCGGCGGCACCCTCCTCAGCGGCGGCCGCGGCACCATCGTCGGCTCCGTCCTCGGCGTCCTCGTCTTCACCACCATCACCAACATCTTCGCCCTCAACAACCTGCAGAGCGACGTCCAGCAGATCGCCAAGGGCGCGATCATCGTCGCCGCCGTCCTGGTCCAGCGCCGCACGGTCCGCGACGGCGACACCTGACCCCCGCCCCGTAGCCCTCTCCTCGTAGCCCGGCCCCCCCGTAGTCCTTCCCCTCGAAGGGTTGACCCGTCATGCCCGAAACCAGCCGCAGACACCTCCTCCTCGGCGGCGCCGCCGTCTCCGCCGGCGCTCTCCTCACCGCCTGCACGAGCAACGAACCGAGGAACGCCAAGGACACAGCACCCGTCGCGAGCGCCGCCCCCGCCGCCGACGACAAGCCGGGCACCCCCGTCACCATCGGCTTCGCCGGACCGCAGGCCGACCACGGCTGGCTCAACGCCATCAACGAGAACGCCGAACGGCGCGCCAAGAAGTACTCCGACGTCACCCTGGAGATCACCGAGGGTTCCAACGACACCGCCGCCCAGATCGGCCAGGTCCAGACCCTCATCAACAAGAAGGTCGACGTCCTCGTCGTCCTCCCCGCCGACGGCAAGGCCCTCACCCAGGTCGGCCTCCAGGCCATGAAGGCCGGCATCCCCGTCGTCAACCTGGACCGGATCTTCGCCTCCCCGCAGGCCTACCGCTGCTGGATCGGCGGCGACAACTACGGCATGGGCCTCAACGCCGGCCGCTTCATCGGCGAACAGCTCAAGGACAAGCCGAACGCCACCGTCGTCGAACTCGCCGGCATGGACAGCCTGGAACTCACCAAACAGCGCACCCAGGGCTTCGATGACGCCCTCAGGAACTACCCCAACATCCGCAAGGTCGCCCGCCAGGCCGCCGAGTTCACCGTCGAGTCGGGACAGGCCAAGATGGCCCAACTCCTCCAGGCCCAGCCGAAGTTCGACGCCCTGTGGAACCACGACGACGACCAGGGCGTCGGCGCGCTCCGCGCCATCGCCCAGGCCGGCCGCAAGGACTTCCTCATGGTCGGCGGCGCCGGAGCCAAGTCCGCCATGGACGCCATCAAGGCCGACGACAGCGTCCTCAAGGCCACCGTCCTCTACCCGCCGACCATGGCCGCCTCCGCGATCGACCTCGCCCGCGCCCTCGGCCAGAAGAAGGGGATCGGCGGCATGGCCGAGCTGGAGATCCCCGCCTCGATCACCCTCTACTCGGCCGTCGTCACCAAGGAGAACGTCGACGAGTACCTCCCCACCGGCTTCAACTGACCTCGCCGGTCCAGGGAGTCACCCGCCGCACCACGAAACGGAGGAACCGTATGGAACAGACGGAGAGCGGGGCCGCGCCGCCGACGCTCGGCGTCGGCATGGTCGGCTACGCGTTCATGGGCGCCGCCCACTCACAGGGCTGGCGCACCGCGGGCCGCGCCTTCGACCTGCCGCTGCGACCGGTCCTCGCCGCCGTCGCCGGGCGCGACGCCGACGCCGTCCGGGCCGCCGCCCGCCGGCACGGCTGGGCCGCCGCCGAGACCGACTGGCGGGCCCTGATCGCCCGGGACGACGTCCAGCTCGTCGACGTCTGCACCCCGGGGGACAGCCATGCGGAGATCGCCGTCGCCGCCCTGGAGGCCGGCAAGCACGTGCTGTGCGAGAAACCACTCGCCAACTCGGTCGCCGAGGCCGAGACGATGGCGGCGGCCGCCGAGGCCGCCGCCGCCCGCGGCCAGATCGCCATGGTCGGCTTCAACTACCGCCGGGTGCCCGCCCTCGCGTACGCCCGGAGCCTCGTCGCGGACGGCCGGCTCGGCACCCTGCGGCACGTCCGCGTCACGTACCTCCAGGACTGGCTCGTCGACCCCGACTTCCCGCTGACCTGGCGCCTGGAGCGCGAGCACGCCGGCTCGGGCGCGCTCGGGGACCTGGGCGCCCACGCAGTCGACCTCGCCCAGTACCTCGCGGGGGAGCCGCTGGTCGGAGTGTCGGCGCTCACCGAGACCTTCGTACGGAAGCGGCCGAGGCTCGCCGGAGCCGGCGCGGGCGGTCTCGGCGGGGGAGCGGGATCGGAGGTGTACGGGCAGGTCACGGTCGACGACGCCGCCCTGTTCACCGGGCGGCTCGCCTCCGGGGCGCTGGCCTCCTTCGAGGCCACCCGGATGGCCTCCGGGCGCAAGAACGCACTGCGCCTGGAGATCAACGGCGAGAAGGGCTCCCTCGCCTTCGACCTGGAGCGGCTCAACGAACTGTCCTTCCACGACCACACCGAGCCCGCCGTCTCGGCCGGCTTCCGCCGCATCCTCGTGACCGAACCCGGCCACCCGTACCTGGAGGGCTGGTGGCCGCCCGGCCACGGACTCGGCTACGAGCACACCTTCGCCCACCAGGCCCGCGACCTCGTCCACGCCATCGCCGGCGGCACCGCCCCGGCGCCGTCCTTCGCCGACGGCCTCCAGGTCCAGCGCGTTCTGGCGTCGGTGGAGGACAGCGCCCGGAACAACGCCGTCTACACCCCCGTACCCGCCGTCCCCGCACCCACCACATCCGCACCCACCACCCCCGTACCCACCACCCCCGCATCCGGCTAGGAGGCGCCCGACCGTGCCACGACCCTTCACCCTCTTCACCGGCCAATGGGCCGACCTGCCCCTGGAGGAGGTCTGCCGGCTCGCCCGCGACTTCGGCTACGACGGCCTCGAACTCGCCTGCTGGGGCGACCACTTCGAGGTCGACAAGGCCCTCGCCGACCCCGCGTACGTCGAGGGCAGACGCGAACTCCTCGACGCCTACGGCCTGAAGTGCTGGGCGGTCTCCAACCACCTGGTGGGGCAGGCCGTCTGCGACCATCCGATCGACGAACGCCACCAGGCGATCGTGCCCGCCCGGATCTGGGGCGACGGCGACGCCGAAGGGGTACGGCAGCGGGCCGCGCGCGAGCTCGCGGACACCGCGCGGGCCGCGGCGGCGCTCGGCGTCGACACCGTCGTCGGCTTCACCGGCTCGTCGATCTGGCACCTGGTGGCGATGTTCCCGCCGGTCCCCGAGCGCATGATCGAGCGCGGCTTCGAGGACTTCGCCGAACGGTGGAACCCGATCCTCGACGTCTTCGACGCCGAGGGCGTGCGCTTCGCCCACGAGGTGCACCCCAGCGAGATCGCGTACGACTACTGGACCACCCGGCGGGCCCTGGACGCCGTCGACCGCCGGCCGGCCTTCGGGCTCAACTTCGACCCGAGCCACTTCGTCTGGCAGGACCTCGACCCCGTCGGCTTCCTGTGGGACTTCCGCGACCGGATCTACCACGTGGACTGCAAGGAGGCCCGCAAGCGGCTCGACGGCCGCAACGGGCGGCTCGGCTCCCATCTGCCCTGGGGCGACCCCCGGCGCGGCTGGGACTTCGTCTCCGCCGGGCACGGCGACGTGCCCTGGGAGGACGTCTTCCGGATGCTGCGGTCCATCGGCTACGGCGGACCGGTCTCCGTGGAGTGGGAGGACGCCGGCATGGACCGGCTGACCGGCGCGCCCGAGGCGCTCGCCTTCCTCAAGCGGTACGACTTCGACCCCCCGGCGGCCTCCTTCGACGCCGCCTTCGGGGGCGGTGACTGAGGTCCCCGCGCTTCCACCGCGAGGGGCTTTGTCCTCTCGCGGTGGAAAGTTCGATCGAAGCGTGCACAAGGGGTTCACGGAGTGGACGAACCTCGCTACCGTCCCTGATGTGTACATGGCGTAACTGGCCCATTCGACCAGCGTGACGGCGCACGCCGGTCCCCGGACACCCGCACACCCCTACTCCGGAGGACATCCGTGCACAGACAACGACTCCGAGCCAGGAAGACCCTCGCCCTCCTCACCGTCGGACTCCTCGCCCTCGGCGCCCCCCAGGGCCTCGCGGCCGAGACGGACCCGGCCGCCCCTGCCGCGTCCGCCGCCCCCGCCGCTTCCGCCGAGGAGTTCCAGCAGGTCACCCTCGCCAAGGGCGGCGAAGAAGTCGGCGAACCCATGTCCCTCGCCGTACTCCCCGACCGCAGCGTCCTGCACACCGACCGCGGCGGCGAACTCCGCCGCACCGACGCCGCCGGCAACACCACCGTCATCGGCACCGTCCCCGTCTACTCCCACGACGAGGAAGGCCTCCAGGGCATCGGCCTCGACCCCGACTTCGCCCACAACAGGGCCATCTACCTCTACTACGCCCCACCCCTGGACACCCCCGCCGGCGACGCCCCCAACGACGGCACCCCGGCCCAGTTCGCCCCGTACGACGGCGTCAACCGCCTCTCCCGCTTCACGCTGAACGCCGACCTCACCCTCGACAACAGCAGCGAGAAGAAGGTCCTCGACATCCCCGCCACCCGCGGCATCTGCTGCCACGTCGGCGGAGACATCGACTTCGACGCCCAGGGCAACCTCTACCTCTCGACCGGCGACGACTCCAACCCCTTCGCCTCCGACGGCTTCACCCCCATGGACACCCGCCCCGGCCGCAACCCCGCCTTCGACGCCCGCCGCACCTCCGGCAACACCAACGACCTCCGCGGCAAGATCCTCCGCATCAAGGTCGCCGACGACGGCAGCTACACCGTCCCCGACGGCAACCTCTTCGCCCCCGGCACCGCCAAGACCCGGCCCGAGATCTACGCCATGGGCTTCCGCAACCCCTTCCGCTTCAGCGTCGACAAGGCCACCGGCGTCCTGTACGTCGGCGACTACGGCCCCGACGCCGGCGCCGCCGACCCCCAGCGCGGCCCCGCCGGACAGGTCGAGTTCGCCCGCGTCACCAAGCCCGGCAACTTCGGCTGGCCCTTCTGCACCGGCAAGAACGACCCCTACGTCGCCTACGACTTCGCCACCGGCACCTCCGGCGCCACCTTCGACTGCGCCGCGCTCAAGAACGAATCCCCGTACAACACCGGACTCGTCGACCTGCCCCCGGCCGAACCCGCCTGGATCCCCTACAACGGCGGCTCCGTACCCGAGTTCGGCACCGGCTCCGAATCACCCATGGGCGGACCCGTCTACCGCTACGACCCCGCCAACACCTCCCCGGTCAAGTTCCCCGAGTCCTACGACGGCGACTTCTTCGCCGGAGAATTCGGCCGCCGCTGGATCAAGCGCATCGACCAGGACACCGACGGCACCGTCCACTCCATCAACCCCGTCCCCTGGACCGGCACCCAGATCATGGACATGGCCTTCGGCCCCGACGGCGCCCTCTACGTCCTCGACTACGGCACCGCCTGGTTCGGCGGCGACCACAACTCCGGCCTCTACCGCATCGAGAACGCCACCGGCGGCCACTCACCCGTCGCCGAAGCGAGCGCCGACAAGACCTCCGGCACCGCACCCCTCAAGGTCACCCTCTCCTCCGCCGGCACCACCGACGCCGACGGCGACCCCCTCACCTACAGCTGGGACTTCGGCGACGGCACCACCGCCACCACCGCCAACCCCACCCACACCTACGCCACCAACGGCACCTACACGGCGACCGTGACCGCCCAGGACCCCACCGGCCGCACCGGATCCGCCTCCGTCCACCTCACCGTCGGCAACACCGCACCCAAGGTCACCCTCCAACTCCCCACCGACGGCGCCCTCTTCTCCTTCGGCGACGACATCCCCTTCAAGGTCACCGTCAACGACCCCGAAGACTCCGCCGCCGGCCCGATCGACTGCACCAGGATCAAGGTCACCTACGTCCTCGGCCACGACAGCCACGGCCACCCCGTCACCACCGCCAACGGCTGCACCGGCACCATCAAGACCTCCGCCGACGGCGGCCACGACGACGACGCCAACATCTTCGCCGTCTTCAACGCCGAGTACACCGACAACGGAGGCGGCGGCCAGCCCGCCCTCACCGGCAGCGACCAGGCCAAACTCCAGCCCCGCCACCGCCAGGCCGAACACTTCGACACCCAGAGCGGCATCCGCACCTACGACAAGACCCAGGCCCACGGCGGCCGCACCGTCGGCGACATCGACAACGGCGACTGGATCGCCTTCACCCCCTACCAGCTCGCCGGCGCCACCCGGCTCACCGCCCGCGTCTCCTCCGGCGGCACCGGCGGCGTCCTCGAAGTCCGCACCGGCTCACCCACCGGCACCCTCCTCGGCTCCGCCCCCGTCCCCGTGACCGGCAGCTGGGAGACCTTCCAGGACATCGACATCCCCCTGCGCGCCGCACCCCGCAGAACCACCCAGCTCTACCTCGTCTTCAAGGGCGGCACCGGAGCCCTCTACGACCTCGACGACTTCACCCTCTCCAGCACCCCCATCGACCGCACCACCAAACGCGTCCTCGTCTTCTCCAAGACCGCCGGCTTCCGCCACGACTCCATCCCCACCGGCATCACCGCCCTCAAGGAACTCGGCGCCGACAACAACATCACCGTCGACACCACCGAAGAACCACGCCAGTTCACCACCGAGAACCTCGCCCGCTACGACGCCGTCGTCTTCCTCTCCACCACCGGAGACGTCCTCGACACCAGCCAGCAGACCGCCTTCGAGCAGTACGTCTCCGCCGGCGGCGGCTACCTGGGCATCCACGCCGCGGCCGACACCGAATACGACTGGGGCTTCTACGGCGGCCTCGTCGGCGCCTACTTCCAGTCCCACCCCCAGATCCAGCCCGCCACCGTCCGCGCCGAGGACCACACCCACCCCGCCACCGCCCACCTCGACGGCCCCTGGCAGCGCACCGACGAGTGGTACAACTACCGCACCAACCCCCGCGAGCAGGCCCACGTCCTCGCCACCCTCGACGAGACCACCTACCAGGGCGGCACCATGAAGGGCGACCACCCCATCGCCTGGTGCCAGACCTACGGCGGCGGCCGCTCCTTCTACACCGGCGGTGGCCACACCAAGGAGTCGTACGCCGAACCCGCCTTCCGGCAGCACCTCCTCGGCGGACTCCAGTACGCCACCGGCCGGACCAAGGCCGACTGCAGCCCGCAGACCGGCTACCGCAGCCTCTTCAACGGCGAGACCCGCGAAGGCTGGAAGCAGGCCGGACCCGGCGCCTTCGACGTCACCGACGGCGAACTCCGCTCCACCGGCGGCATGGGACTCCTCTGGTACCAGGCCAAGGAATTCCACTCCTACTCCCTCACCCTCGACTGGAAGGTCACCGGAGACTCCAACTCCGGCGTCTTCCTCGGCTTCCCCGCCTCCGACGACCCCTGGTCCGCCGTGAACAACGGCTACGAGATCCAGATCGACGCCACCGACACCCCCGACCGCACCACCGGAGCCGTCTACGGCTTCAAGTCCGCCGACCTCAAGGCCCGGGACCAGGCCCTCCGCCCGCCCGGCCAATGGAACACGTACGAACTCCGCGTCACCGGCGAACGCCTCCAGGTCTTCCTCAACGGCGTCAAGATCAACGACTTCACCAACACCGACCCGGCCCGCAGCCTCACCGACGGCCACATCGGCATCCAGAACCACGGAACCGAGGACCAGGCCGCCTTCCGCAACATCCGCCTCAAGGAACTCCCCTCCTGACGGGACCACCGGCCCGACGGACCGCCTGAGGCCGACCGTCCGACGGGAGCCCGCCACAGCCGACGGTGGGCGGGGAGGCGCCGTACCCCCCGCCCACCGTCACCACCACCCCACTTCCCCGCCAGTTCTCCTCCAGAGGGAGGCCGACGCCATGACCATCGCACCCCGCACCGGAATCTGGCTCATCGGCGCGAGAGGCTCCGTCGCCACCACCACCGTGGCCGGCTGCGCCGCCCTCGTCGCCGGACTCCACCCGCCCACCGGCATGGCCACCGAGACACCCGACCTCGCCGACGCCGGCCTCCCCCCGCTCTCCTCCCTCGTCTTCGGCGGCCACGACACCACCGACTGCCCCCTCCCCAAACGCGCCGAACAACTCACCACCGCCGGCGTCCTCCCGTACGGCCTCGCCCAGGCCGTCGCCGCCGAACTCGAAGCCGCCGACCGCGAGATCCGCCCCGGCGGACCCGCCGCCGGCGACACCCGCACCGACGAACAGCTCATCGCCACCTTCACCACCGACCTGACGGACTTCCGCCGAAGGATTGGCCTGGACCGCGTCGTGGTCGTCAATGTGGCCTCCACGGAGCCGGCGTCGGGGGGCGCCGGGCTCCCACCCAGCACCCTCTACGCCGCAGCGGCACTCCGCGCCGGCTGCCCGTACGTCAACTTCACCCCGTCCACGGGACTGCGGCACCCCGCCCTCGCCGCCCCGCTCGCCGCCGCCCGACTGCCCCACGCGGGCCGCGACGGCAAAACCGGACAGACCCTCCTGCGAGCCGTGCTCGCCCCGATGTTCCGCCAGCGGGCCCTCACCGTACGCGCCTGGTCCGGCAGCAACCTCCTCGGCGGCGGCGACGGAGCCGCCCTCGCCGACCCGGCGGCCGCCGCCGCCAAGAACGCCGGCAAGGAACGCGTCCTCACCGACACCCTCGGCACCACCGTCGAAGGCCAGGTCCACATCGACGACGTCCCCGCCCTGGGGGAGTGGAAGACCGCCTGGGACCACATCGCCTTCGACGGCTTCCTCGGCACCCGCATGATCCTCCAGACCCTCTGGCAGGGCTGCGACTCGGCCCTCGCCGCCCCCCTCGTCCTGGACCTCGCCCGCCTCACCGCCCGCGCCCACGAAACCGGCCACACCGGCCCCCTCCACGACCTCGCCTTCTACTTCAAGGACCCCGAAGGCACCCCACCGGCCGCCCTCGCCGACCAGTACCACCGCCTCATCGCCTTCGGCCGCACCCTCGCCGACCCCACCCCTGGGCAGGACCCCCGATGACCGGCCGACCCGCACGGGCACGGCGCGGGGCGAGCGGCCGCGCCGCGCGGAGACGGCCCGGTGTGAACGGCCGCGCCGCGCGGGCAGAACGCCCGACGACCGGCCACGCCGCCGGCGGACCGGCACGCGCCTGGGCGGAGCTGCTCCGCGTCTCCGCACTCCCGTCCGTACCCGGCGACGCCCTCGCCGGAGCCGCCACCACCGGGGCCCGCCCCGGACGCGGCACCCTCCACGCGATCGGCGCCTCCCTCTGCCTGTACGAGGCGGGCATGGCCCTCAACGACTGGGCCGACCGCCACGAGGACGCCCTCGAACGCCCCCACCGCCCCCTCCCCTCGGGCCGCGTCACACCCGGCGCCGCCCTGGCCGCCTCGACGGCCCTGACCCTCGCCGGCCTCGGCCTCGCCTCCCGCGCCGGCCGACCCGCCCTCCTCACGGCCACCGCCCTCGCCACCACCGTCTGGGCCTACGACCTCGGCCTCAAACACACCCCGGCCGCCCCCGCCACCATGGCCACCGCCCGCGCCCTCGACCTCCTCCTCGGCGCGCTCGCCTCGGCCAAACCGACACACCGACCCGCCCTCCTCACGGCCACCGCCCGTGCCCTTCCCTCCGCCGCCCTCCTCGCCGCCCACACCTACGCCGTCACCGCCGTCTCCCGACACGAGACCCAGGGCGGCTCCACCCGCACCCCCCTCGCGGCCCTCGCCGTGACCCTGGCGGTCGCCGGAGCGGCGTCCGGCACCGGGAAGGGCGCGGCCACCGGAGGCCCCGCGGATTCCGCCTCCCCCGGGGGCCCCCGCCCCGCCCCCCGCCCCCGCCCCACCCTCCCCGCTCCTGCCTCCCCCCTCCCCGCTCCCGCCTCCTCCCTCTCCCGTCGGCTCGGGCCATGGCTGGCCCTCGCCTACGCCCGCACCCCCGCCACCCTCCTCCTGCACGCCGCGCTCAACCCCTCGGCGACGCTCACCGAGCGGGCCGTCGGGGGTGGGATCCGGGCGACGATCCCGCTCCAGGCCGCGCTGGCCGCCCGAGGCGGGGCGCCCGGGACCGCGCTCGCCCTGCTCGGCCTGGTCCCGGCCGCCCGGGCACTGGCCCGAAAGGTGAGCCCGACATGAGCCACCCCTCCCCGCTCGGCCACCCCTCCCCAGCCGGCCACCCCACCCCAGCCCCTCACCCCTCCCGGCTCGGCCACCCCCACGGCGGCGCGGCATCCCGCCCCGCCCCCCGCTTCGGCTACGGCACCAACGGGCTCGCCGACCTCCGACTCGACGACGCCCTCGGGTTGCTCGCCGACCTCGGCTACGACGGTGTCGGGCTGACCCTCGACCACATGCACCTCGACCCCCTCGCCCCCGACCTGGCCGCCCGCACCGCCCGGGTCGCCCGGCGCCTGGGCGAGCTCGGGCTCGGTGTGACCGTCGAGACCGGGGCCCGGTACGTCCTGGACCCGCGCCGCAAGCACGGCCCTTCCCTGCTGGACCCGGACCCGGAGGACCGTGCCGCCCGCGTACGGCTCCTCCTGCGGGCCGTGCGGGTGGCCGCCGACCTCGGCGCACACGCCGTGCACTGCTTCAGCGGCACCCTCCCCGCCGGCACCCCGTCCGACGAGGCCTGGAAGCGGCTCGTCTCCTCACTCCCTCCCCTCCTGGAGGCCGCGGAAGCCGCCCGCGTGCCCCTCGCCGTCGAACCCGAACCCGGTCATCTCCTCGCCACCCTCAACGACTTCCACCACCTGCGCGGTCTCCTCGGCGACCCTCCTCCCTCCGTCCTCGGTCTCACCCTCGACATCGGCCACTGCCAGTGCCTCGAACCCCTCCCTCCCGCCGACTGCCTGCGCGCCGCCGCGCCCTGGGTCCACCACGTCCAGATCGAGGACATGCGACGCGGTGTGCACGAGCACGTCCCGTTCGGCGACGGAGAGATCGACTTCCCGCCCGTCCTGGCCGCCCTGGCGGAACTCACCGTGGCCGGCTACCCGGGGCTGACGGTCGTCGAACTGCCCCGGCACTCCCACGCCGGCCCCGAACTCGCCCGCTCCTCCCTCTCGTTCCTGCGCCAGGAGACCCCGGCATGCTGACCGACACCACCCGAGCCTGGCTGGACACCGCCCTCGCCGACACCGCCGGCGGCACCCCCGCCTGGGAGCCGCACTTCGTGGCCGCCGGTCGCCACTGCGGCCCCGCGCACGCGGACGAGGTCCGCACCCGCCTCCTCCGGGCGGCCGGTGCCGGGCCCGACACCCTCGCCCGCCTCTACCAGCACGGCACCGCCGCCGAACGCCGCGCCGTCCTCCTCGCCCTCCCCTCCCTCGTCACCGGCCCGCAGGCCCTGCCCCTCGTCGAGGACGCCCTCCGCACCCACGACACCACCCTCGTCGCCGCCGCCCTCGGCCCCTACGCCGCCACCCACCTCACCCCCCACGCCTGGCGGCACGCCCTCCTCAAGTGCCTGTTCACCGGAGTGCCCGTCACCGCCGTCGCCGGCCTCGCCGAGCGCGCCGCCGGTGACACCGAACTCGCCCGGATGCTCGCCGACCACGCCGCCGAACGCACCGCCGCGGGCCGCCCCCTCCCCGCCGACCTGTCCCACGTCCTCGCCCTCACCAACGCCGCCGAGGAGTCCTGATGCGCATCTTCGACCCGCACATCCACATGACCTCGCGCACCACGGACGACTACCGGGCGATGCACGACGCCGGTGTCCGCGCCCTCGTCGAACCCTCCTTCTGGCTCGGCCAGCCCCGCACCTCGCCCGCCTCCTTCCTCGACTACTTCGACTCCCTCCTCGGCTGGGAGCCGTTCCGCGCCGCCCAGCACGGCATCGCCCACCACTGCGCCCTGGCCCTCAACCCCAAGGAGGCCAACGACCCCCGCTGCACCCCCGTCCTCGACGCGCTGCCCCGGTACCTCGCCAAGGACGGCGTCGTCGCCGTCGGCGAGATCGGCTACGACTCCCTGACACCGGCCGAGGACACCGCTCTCGCCACCCAGCTCCAGCTCGCCGCCGACCACGGCCTGCCGGCCCTCGTCCACACCCCGCACCGCGACAAGCTCACCGGCCTGCGCCGCACGATCGACGTCGTCCGCGAGTCCGCCCTTCCCGTGGACCGCGTCCTCCTCGACCACCTCAACGAGACGACCGTCAAGGAGGCCGCCGACAGCGGCGCCTGGCTCGGCTTCTCCGTCTACCCCGACACCAAGATGGACGAGGACCGGACGGTCGCGATCCTGAAGGAGTACGGCACCGGCCGCGTCCTCGTGAACTCGGCCGCCGACTGGGGCCGGAGCGACCCCCTCAAGACCCGGGCGGTCGCCGACGCCATGCTCGCCGCCGGCTTCACGGACGACGACGTCGACCAGGTCCTGTGGCGCAACCCCGTCGCCTTCTACGGCCTCAGCGGACGTCTCCACCTCGACCTCCCCGCCCCACCGGACCTGCACGAGGGCAACTCCGTCCTCCGCGGCGGGGAATGAGGCGCCCCGGATGCGCTTCCGGCACCCCGACGGCTCCACCGTCCACCTCGCCTACTGCACCAACGTGCACCCGGCCGAGACCCTCGACGGCGTCGTCGCCCAGCTCCGCGACCACTGCGAGCCGGTCCGCCGCCGCCTCGGCCGCGACCGCCTCGGCATCGGCCTCTGGCTCGCCCGGGACGCCGCCCGCTCCCTGACCGCCGACCCGGCCTCGCTCCGGGCCCTGCGCGCCGAGCTCGACCGCCGGGGCCTCGAAGTGGTCACCCTGAACGGCTTCCCTTACGAGGGCTTCGGCGCCGACGAGGTCAAGTACCGCGTCTACCAGCCCGACTGGACCCGCCCCGAACGTCTCGCCCACACCTCCGACCTGGCCCACCTCCTCGCCGCACTCCTCCCCGAGGACGTCACCGAAGGCTCCGTCTCCACCCTGCCGCTCGCCTGGCGGACCGCCTGGACCGCCAGGGCCGCCGCCACCACCCACACCGCCCTGACCACCCTCGCCACCCGACTCGACGCCCTGGAGGAGCTCACCGGTAAGAGCATCCGGATCGGCCTCGAACCGGAACCCGGCTGCACCGTCGAGACCGTCGCCGACGCCGTCGCCGCGCTCACCTCCGCACCGGGCCTCCGCAGCCCTCGTATCGGCGTCTGCCTCGACACCTGCCACCTCGCGACCTCCTTCGAGGACCCGCGCACCGCCCTGGAATCGCTCGCCGCCGCCGGCATCACCATCCCCAAGGCCCAGCTCTCCGCCGCCCTGCACGCCGAGCACCCGCACCTCCCCGAGGTCAGGGCCGCGCTCGCCGCCTTCGCGGAACCCCGCTTCCTCCACCAGACCCGCACCAGAACCGCCGCCGGCCTGCGCGGCACCGACGACCTCCCCGAAGCCCTCGGCGCCCCCGCACCCGGACCCGGCGAGAACCCCGCCACGGCCCCCGGCCACGGACTTCCCGACGCGACCCCGTGGCGCGCCCACTTCCACGTACCCCTGCATGCTCCCCCCGCCCCTCCGCTCGCCTCCACGCTGCCCGTCCTCCGCGACACGCTCGCCCTCCTCGTCGGCGGCCCGCACCCCCGCACCCGCCACCTGGAGGTCGAGACCTACACCTGGCAGGTCCTCCCTCCCGGCCGGCGCCCCCGCACCCGTGCCCGGCTCGCCGACGGCATCGCCGCCGAACTGACCCTGGCCCGCGACCTGCTGACCGACCTCGGCCTCAAGGAACTGCCATGACCGACACGCGGCCCACCCCCCTCCTCGTCCTCGACGTCGTCGGTCTCACCCCACGACTCCTCCCGCACATGCCCCACCTCGCCGCCCTCGCCCGCAGCGGCTCCCAGGCCCCGCTCTCCACCGTCCTGCCCGCCGTCACCTGCACCGCCCAGACCACCTTCCTCACCGGCACCCTCCCCGCCGAGCACGGCATCGTCGGCAACGGCTGGTACTTCCGCGAACTCGGCGACGTCCTGCTGTGGCGCCAGCACAACGGCCTCGTCTCCGGCGACCGCCTCTGGGACGCCGCCCGCCGCGCCCACCCCGGCTACACCGTCGCCAACATCTGCTGGTGGTACGCCATGGGCGCCGACACCGACATCACCGTCACCCCCCGACCCGTCTACTACGCCGACGGACGCAAGGAACCCGACTGCTACACCCGTCCCCCCGCCCTCCACGACGAACTCACCGAGAAGTTCGGCACCTTCCCCCTCTTCCACTTCTGGGGCCCCGGCGCCGACCTCGTCTCCAGCCGGTGGATCGTCGACGCCACCCGGCACATCCTCCGCACCCGCCGCCCGGACCTCGCCCTCTGCTACGTCCCGCACCTCGACTACGACCTCCAGCGCTACGGCCCCGACGATCCGCGCTCGTTCCGCGCCGCCGCCGAGCTCGACACCGTCCTCGCCCCGCTCCTCGCCGACGCCCGGGCCGAGGGACGCACGGTCGTCGCCCTCTCCGAGTACGGCATCACCCGCGCTGACCGGCCCGTCGACATCAACCGCGCCCTGCGCCGCGCCGGCCTCCTGGAGGTCCACACCCAGGACGGCATGGAGTACCTGGACCCCATGACCTCCCGGGCCTTCGCCGTGGCCGACCACCAGATCGCCCACGTCTACGTCCGACGTCCCGGTGACCTGCCGGCCGTCCGGGAAGCGCTCGCGGACCTGCCCGGTCTCGACACGCTCCTCGACGACGACGGCAAGAAGGAACACGGTCTCGACCACCCGCGCTCGGGGGAACTGGTCGCCCTCGCCGAGCCCGACGCCTGGTTCACGTACTACTACTGGCTCGACGACGCCCGCGCCCCCGACTTCGCCCGGCTCGTCGAGATCCACCGCAAGCCCGGCTACGACCCCGCCGAACTGCTCATGGACCCGCTCGACCCGTACGTCCGGATCAGGGCGGCCAAGGAGATCGCCCGCAAGAAGCTCGGCATGCGCTACCGGCTCGCGGTCGTTCCCCTGGACCCGTCACCTCTTCGCGGCAGCCATGGCCGCCTCCCCACGAGCGAGGACGAAAGTCCGCTCATTCTGTGCTCCACCCCCCGCGCCGTAAGCGGCCGCGTCGCGGCCACCGATGTGAAGAACCTGCTGCTCAGGCTGGCCGGAGTCACGTAGGACCCCGACGACCCCGACCGGATTCCAGTGAAGCAGACCCCGACGACAGCCAAGGAGTTATCCACAGATGAGTCGTATCCGCCGCACCGGACGTACCGACAGCGCCGCCGACCCCGAGCTCGGCCGGCGGCTCAGCAGGCGCGACATGCTGGGCGTCGCCGCCGGGGCGACCGCCGCCGCCCTCCTCGGCGCCGCGGTCCCCGCCGCCGCCGACAGCGCCGCCGACCCCGCGACCCGGGGGGAGGGGCTCGGCCGTCCCGTCCTGCCGCCCGGTCGCCTCGGCATCCAGCTCTACTCACTGCGCGACAAGGTCGCCGCCCTCGGCTTCGCCGCCGTCTTCGCCGAGCTGCAGAAGTACGGCTACGACGAGGTCGAGTACGCCGGATACGGCCAGGGCGCCGCCGGCCCGCTGACCCTCGCCGAGCTGCGGAGCCTCACCCGCGACCACGGGCTGCGGGCCATCGGCAGCCACGTCGGCTACTACGCGAACGACCCCGCCGCGTACACCTTCGCCCAGAACCTCGACCGGGTCCTCGACGACGCGGCCGCCCTCGGTCTGCCGCACATCGGCACCGCCTCCGGTCCCTGGCGCTACGGCGCCACCGTGGACGGCTGGAAGCGCTGCGCCGAGGAGTTCAACCGGTTCGGCGAGGCGGCGCGCGAGCGGGGGATGAAGTTCTACCAGCACAACCACTCGGAGGAGTTCTCCTTCGCCACCGACCGCCCCGACGTCCGGCTCTACGACGTCCTGCTCGCCGAGACCGACCCCGAGCTCGTGCACCTGGAGATGGACATCTTCTGGGCGTACGTCGGCCAGTACCGCTACTCGGTCCGCCCGGACGGCACCCCCGCGCCGTTCGACCCCCTCGACTACGTCCTCGCCCAGCCGCAGCGCTACCCGCTCTTCCACGTGAAGGACGGGGACCGCGACGACTCGGTCGTCCCCTACGGCTACCGGATGACCGACGTGGGGGACGGGGACATCGACTACCGGCGCTTCATCTCCGCGGTCAACCGCACCCACCACGGCAGGAACGCCCACCACTGGCAGACCGAGCGCGACAACCCCGTCGACTCCCTGACCTTCGCGCGCAGGTCCGGCGAGCACCTCCACTCCCTGCGAGAGAAGGGCTGACCGGGGCCCGCGGCCCCTCGTCACCCTGCGCGCACGGGGACGAGCAACCCGTACGGGGGGTGGGGCGGTCCGGACCGGATCGAGGTCGATGAGGCCGTCCCACCCCACTGACCATGGAAAACGCTGGTGAAAGGCACCTCGAACCCCTGGTAGAGTTATCTCTGTCGCCGCGGGGGAAACCCCGGAGCGACAGACACCTTGTCCGGGTGGCGGAATGGCAGACGCGCTAGCTTGAGGTGCTAGTGCCCTTTATCGGGCGTGGGGGTTCAAGTCCCCCCTCGGA
>NZ_JBSHDU010000083.1:0-37212 GCF_053616475.1 Streptomyces sp. NPDC055815
CCGCCGCGGAGCGCGCCGAGGCGGCGAAGGCCGCCCGTGAGAAGGCCGCGCGGGAGCGCCGGGCCGCGGAGAAGGCCGCCGCCGAGCGGACGGCCGCGGCGGAGAGCGCCGCGGCCTCGCGTGCCTCTCGTACGGACGGGGTGTCGGCGAACGACGTCACCGTGGCGACCCCGGTCGTGCGGCCGGACGCGCCGACCGTCTCGCCGGACGAGGTCACGGTCGAGACGCCGATCGTGAAGCCGGAGGCGTCTCCCCGGCCCGAGGCGGAGACCACCGTGCTGCCGCAGATCCGTGACGCGCGGGACGCCGACGAGACCGCCGTGCTGCCCCCCGTACGGGCCGCGGACGAGACCGCCGTGCTGCCTCCCGTGCGGGACGCCGGGCCGTCCGACCCCGTCGACCGGGTGCCGCAGGGCATCTTCCGCGACGCACCGCAGGAGTCGCACGGTGCGAACGACCGGACCCGGGAGCTGCCCCAGCTCGACGAGAACGGCCGCCCCCGCCGCCGCTCCGACTGGGCCGAGGAGACCCCGCTGGACGACCTCCCGACCCTCGCGGACGAACTGTTCGGCCCGCACGAGGACGAGGACGAGGGCCCGCGCCGCCGCCGCTGAGTCCCGCCGGGGGTGGAGCTAGCTCCACCCCCGCTCCGGCAGCCAGCTCCATGCCGCTGTGACCTGCGCTTTTCTAGCGTTGCGGGTATGACGACGACAGCAGTGACGGAGAACGGCGCCGCCCTCGCCCTGGACGGGGTGAGCCGCGTGTACGGAGGCGGGGCGCCCGCGCTCGACGGGGTCGACCTGAGGGTGCCGCGCGGGCGTTTCCTGGCGGTGATGGGCCGGTCGGGCTCCGGCAAGTCCACCCTGCTGCGCTGCGCGGCCGGGCTCGAACGGCCGACGGCCGGGCGGGTACGGATCGGGGGCACCGACCTCGCCACCCTGCGGACGGCCGGTCTGACCCGGCTCCGACGGGACCGGGTCGGCTTCGTCTTCCAGTCGCTCAACCTCGTCTCCGCCCTGAACGTGCGCGAGAACGTCACCCTGCCGCTGCTCCTCGCCGGGGCCCGCGAGGGCTCCGCGCTCGACGCCCGCGCCCTGGCAGGCCTCGACGCCGTGGGGCTCGCCGACCGGGCCGAGGACCGGCCCGAGAACCTCTCCGGCGGCCAGCGGCAGCGGGTGGCGATCGCCCGCGCCCTGGTCAACGAGCCCGAGGTCGTCTTCGCCGACGAGCCGACCGCCGCCCTCGACCCGGTCACGGCGGCCGGGGTCCTGGCCCTGCTGCGGCGTGCGGTCGACGAGCGGGGGCGCACGGTCGTCCTCGTCACCCACGACCCGACCGCCGCCACCTGGACGGACGAGGCGGTGTTCCTGGAGCGCGGCCGGATCGTCGGCCGCCTCGACCGCCCGGACGAGGCGGGCGTACGGGACGCGCTCGGCGGGCTCGGCGGGTTCGGCGAGGCGGGGCGTCACCTGGCGGTGGCGCGATGAGCCGGGAACTGTCCGGACGCCGTCTCCGCAATCCCGCCGTGCGGCTGCTCGCCGCCCGGTCGCTGCGGGTCCATCGCAAGGCGTGGGCCGCCGTGTTCGCGGCCGTCGCCGTCACCTCCGCGCTGCTCGGCGCGCTGGCGCTCGCGCTCGGTTCCGCCGGACTCGGCCACGCGCGCGTGGAGCGGTACGCCGCCGCGCCCGTCGTCGTCGCCGGAGACCAGGAGGTCCGCTGGACGACCGCACCGTGGGGCAGCGAGCCGAGGACCGAGACGGCCGGGCTGACCGAGCGGGTACGGGTCCCCGACGCGACCGTCGACGTCCTGCGGGCCGTGCCCGGGGTACGGGAAGCGGTCCCGGACCACACGTTCGTCGTACGGGAGGCGGCGGCCCCCGGAGCGGACGCCACGCGCGCGTACCCCGGGCGCTCCTGGGACGCGGCCCGGCTCGCCCCGTACCGGCTGACCGACGGCCGTGAGCCCCGCCAGGCCGGGGAGGCCGTCGTCGGCGCCGGCCTCGGCGCCTCCGTCGGGGACACCGTGGCCGGCCGCCAGGTCGTCGGCGTCGCCGAGGGGCCGGCCGCGCTGTACGTCACGGCGGGGGAGGCGCGGCGGCTCGCCGGGCACCCCGGTGCCGCCGACGCCGTCGGGGTCCTCGCCGAGCCCGGCGTACCCGTGGACACCCTCCACGCGCGCGTACGGGCCGCCCTGGACGGAGCCGGGCTGAAGGACACCGCCGCGGGGCAGCCGCTGCGGGCCCTCACCGGGGACGGCCGGGGCGGCGCCGAGCACCTCGGCGCGCCGCCCGCGCGCGCGGAGCTGCTCCTGATGCTCGCCGCCGTCTCCGCGAACGTCGTCCTGATCGCCGTCCTCGTCCTCGCCTCGCTCGTCGCGCAGGCCCTCCAGCAGCGCGCCGCCGAGCGGGACCTGCTGCTCGCGGTCGGCGCGACGCCCCGTCAGGTGCGGGGCGCGGCAGGGCGGGAGGTGACCCGGGTGGCGGGCGCGGCCGCGCTGCTCGGCGCGCTCGCCTCCGGACCGGTGTTCCTGGTGCTGTGGTCGGCGCTGCGGGCCCGCACCGGAGTCGTACCGGAGGGCCTCGAACTCCCCACCCCGCCGTGGCTGTTCGCCGTCCTGCTCGCCGTCGCCGCCCTCGTGGTGGGCATCGCCCGGTTCGTGGTCCTGCTCGCGGCCCGTCGCCCGGGACGCCCGGGGAAGGCCCGCGCCCGACGCGTCGCCGGGCTCGTGCTGCTCGTGCTCGGCGTGGGCTCGGCCGGCACCGCCACGCTCCAGGGCGGCGACGCGGCCGCCGCCGCTGCCGGTGCGGCCACGGTGACGCTGGTCGCCGGGTGCGCGCTGCTCGGGCCGTGGATCGCGGGGGCGGCGATGGCGCTCCTGGACCGGCCGTTCCGGCGGTTCGGCGGCGCGCCCGGACGGCTCACCGCCGCCGGTGCCGCCGCGCACTCGCGCCGGCTCGGGGCCGCGCTCGTCCCCGTCGTCCTCGTCACCGCGTTCGCGCTGGTGCAGCTCTCGGCGGGCGCCACCATGGAGCGGGCCGCGGCCGCGCAGGCGCGGGCCGCGACGACCGCCGACCTCGCGTTCACCGGCACCACGGCGGAGCGGGTGCGGACGCTTCCGGGGGTGGAGACGGCCACGGACGTGCTGCGTTCCGCGGTGGTCCTGGCCCGGACGCAGGCCGGTACGCCGCGCCTCGACCGGCTCCCGGTCCTCGGCGTGGACGCCGACGGGCTCGCGGGCACGCTCGACCCGGGCGTCGTCGCCGGAGACCTGTCCGGACTCGGCCGGGCCGGCACGGTCGCGGTGGGCGCGGACATGGCCGAGTCCCTTGAGGTGAAGCCCGGTTCGACGGTGGAGCTGCGGCTCGGCGACGGGACCCCGAAGCGGCTGCGGGTGGTCGCCGTGTACGAACGGTCCCTCGCGCTCGGCGAGTTCCTGCTGCCGAAGGCCGAACTCGCCCCGCACATGAGCGATCCGCACCCCGCGCGCGTGCTGGCGGCGGGGAAGCGGGGAACCTCTCCTGTCGTCCCCGAGTCGGTGACGCCCCCCGGCGCGGAGCTCAACTCGCTCGTCTCCGGCGGGATCGTCGCCGCGATCGGAGGGCTCACCCTCCTCTCCGTCCTGAGCACCCTCGCCCTGATCGGCGCCGGGCGGCGCGGCGAGCTGGAACTCCTGCGCCAGGTCGGCGCCTCGGTCGGCCAGCTGCGCCGGATGCTCGGCCTGGAGGCGGGGTTCCTGACCGCGACGGGCCTCCTCGTGGGGCTCGTGGTGGGCGCGCTGCCGCTGACCGCGTTCGCCTGGGCGCTGACCGGCGGGCTGCCGTACCTGCCGCCCGCGCAGGCCGGCACGATCGTGGGCGTCGTCCTCGTCACGGTGGTGGCGGGGGTGTTCCTGCCGGTCGCCGCGCGGAGGGGCGCTACGCGTTGAGGTAGGCCAGGACGGCGAGGACCCGGCGGTGGCCGCCGCTGTCGGTCGGCGGCAGGCCGAGCTTCAGGAAGACGTTCCCGATGTGCTTGTGCACGGCCCGCTCGGTGACCACCATCGAGCGGGCGATCGTGCCGTTGTCGTGGCCCTGAGCCATCAGCTCCAGGACCTCGCGCTCGCGGGGCGTGAGGGAGTCCAGCGGGTCGTCGCGGCGGCGGGCCATCAGCTCGGTGACGACCTCCGGGTCCAGGGCCGTGCCGCCGGACGCCACCCGTTCCAGGGCGTCCAGGAACTCGTCCACCCGGCCCACCCGGTCCTTCAGGAGATAGCCGACGCCCCGCGCACCGCCGCCGAGCAGCTCCGCCGCGTACGTCTCCTCCACGTACTGCGAGAGCACGAGCACCGGCAGCTCCGGGAGCCGCTCGCGGGCCGCGAGCGCCGCCCGCAGCCCCTCGTCGCGGAAACCGGGCGGGAGCCGCACGTCGAGGACGGCCACGTCCGGCCGGTGCTCCAGGAGCAGCGGCAGGATCTCGGGGCCGGTGGCCGCGACCCCGGCGACCTCGTGGCCCGACGAGGTCAGCAGCAGCACCAGGCCCTCCCTGAGGAGGGCGTTGTCCTCGGCGATCACCACACGCACGGAAGCTCCACTTCGATGACGGTCGGCCCCCCGGTGGGGCTGGTCAACCGTACGGTGCCGTCGAGCGCGGCGACCCGGCGCCGCATGCCCGTCAGGCCGGAGCCGCCGCGCTCGCCCGCCTCGGCCCCGCCGCGGCCCTCGTCCCGCACGCGCACGCGTAGGGAGGCCGGTTCGCGGGTCAGGGAGACGGAGGCGCGGTCGGCGCCGCTGTGCTTGGCGGCGTTGGTGAGCGCCTCGGCGACCACGAAGTAGGCGGCGGCCTCGACGGCGGCGGGGGCGCGCGGGCCGTCCTGCGCCTGGTCGCCGTCGAGGCCGGTCAGGGAGACCGCCGTCTCCAGGCCGCTGCTCGCGGCGAGGGCCCGTACCGCTCCGGCCAGGCCGCGGTCGGTGAGGATCGGCGGGTGGATGCCGCGCACCACGTGCCGCAGCTCGGCCAGCGCCTCCTCGGCCTGCGTCTGGGCGTCGTCGAGGAGTTTCCGCGCGGTCACGGGATCGGAGTCGTACGCCCGCCGGGCGAGACCGATCCGCATGGACAGCGCCACCAGGCGGGCCTGCGCCCCGTCGTGGAGGTCGCGCTCGATCCGGCGCAGTTCGGCGCCGTGCGCGGCGATCGCGCCCGCCCGGGTGGCCGTGAGCTGCTCGATACGGGCGGCGAGGGCGGCGTCCCGGGCCGCCGACGGCGCCGGTGTGAGCAGCGCCCGCGACCATTCGGCCTCCAGGCGCGCGAGCCGGCCGATCAGCGGAAGGGCCACCGGCCGGCGCCCCGCGAGCCCGGTCCAGAAGCCGTCGACCAGCAGGGCGGGCGCCCAGAGGACCAGGGAGAGGTACCAGAGCACCGATCCGTAGAGCAGCTGCGCGGCGGCCCAGAGCAGGTCCTGCCGGGTGCCCGCGTCGGTGACCGCGGTCCGCACGCGCGCGGGGAGGGGGCCTTCGAGCGGCAGGTACGCCTCGGGGACGGGCCTCCCGGTCCACGCGGCCGCCCGGCGCCGCTCCCAGCCGGCGAGGCGGCGCAGCAGCAGCACGCTCTCGGGCAGCACCCCGGCGCCGATGACGGTGAGGGTGAGGCAGGCGGTGAAGAGGACGACGCCCGCCATCAGGTAGCAGAGGAGGGAGATCGCGGCACCGATCGTGAGATGGAGCCACGCCCGGGCCGCTTCCTTGATCGCCTCACGCATGGGGCCAGCGTAGGCGGCGAGCAGGAGGGAGTCGGTGGAGCGGGCTACACCCTCGCTCCGGGGGTGGGCTCCGCTGTGCGGGGGCGCGACGGAGACGAGCATCGAAGAGTGCTCGGGAACGCCCCGAGAACGACCGGAAAACCCACTCCACGGAGGCATCCCATGCGCGCCCTTCTCTGGCTGCTGCTCGCCGCGAGCGTCCTCGCCAACGTCTTCATCAGCACCTTCGCCGGCTGGACCGGTGGCCTCCAGATCGCCGGAAGCGTCTGCACCGGGGCGGTCCTGCTCGGCTCGGCGACCGGCCTGTGGCTGACCCGGCCGCGCGGTGACGCGTGAGGGGAGGGGTTTTCCACAGGCCGGCGGGGTCTGTCAGAGCGCTGCCCCACAATGGAGGACGTACCTGAGGAGGGGCAGACATGGCCGTATGGGACGACCTGGTCGGACAGACCCGGGTCGAGGAGCAGCTCGCCGCCGCCGCGCGTGACGCCGACACCTTCGTGACCGCCCACGCCGCCGGCGAGCCGGCCCCCGAGGCCTCCAAGATGACCCACGCCTGGCTCTTCACCGGACCTCCCGGTTCCGGCCGGGCGACCGCTGCGCGTGCCTTCGCCGCCGCGCTGCAGTGCGTGAGCCCCGACCGCGCCCTCGGCGGATCCCCCGGCTGCGGCTTCTGCGACGGCTGCCACACGACCCTCGTCGGTACGCACGCGGACGTCGAGATCGTCCGTACGGACCTGCTGTCCATCGGCGTGAAGGAGACCCGCGACCTGGTCCGGCGCGCCCAGCTGTCCCCGGCGGGCGGCCGCTGGCAGGTCATCGTCCTGGAGGACGCCGACCGGCTCACCGAGGGCGCGGGGAACGTGCTCCTGAAGGCCGTCGAGGAGCCCGCGCCGCGCACGGTCTGGCTGCTCTGCGCGCCCTCCCTGGAGGACGTGCTGCCCACGATCCGCTCCCGCTGCCGCCACCTGACGCTGCGCACCCCGCCGGTGGAGGCCGTCGCCGACGTGCTCGTGCGGCGCGACGGCATCGAGCCGGAGGTGGCGCAGGCCGCCGCCCGCGCGACCCAGGGGCACATCGACCGGGCCCGGCGGCTCGCCACCGACGAGCGGGCCCGCGCGCGCCGGTCCGTCGTCCTGAAGCTGCCGCTGCGGGTCGAGGACGTCGGCGGCTGCCTCAAGGCCGCGCAGGAGCTGGTCGACGCGGCCGCGGAGGACGCCAAGCAGGTCGCGGAGGAGATCGACGTCAAGGAGACCGAGGAGCTGAAGGCGGCCCTCGGCGCGGCGCAGGGCGGGCGGATGCCGCGCGGCACGGCCGGGGCGATGAAGGAGCTGGAGGACCGGCAGAAGCGGCGCAGGACCCGGACCCAGCGCGACAGCCTGGACCTCGCGCTCACCGATCTGACCGGCTTCTACCGCGACGTCCTGGCGCTGCAGCTCCGCTCCCGCTCGGCCCTGGCGAACACGGACGTGCGGGACGCCCTGGAGCGGGTCGCCCGCGACACCACCCCGGAGCGGACCCTCCGCCGCATCGAGGCGGTCCTCGCCTGCCGGGAGGCCCTCGACCGGAACGTGGCGCCGCTGCTCGCGGTGGAGGCGATGACGATGGCGCTGAGAGGCTAGCCCCCCGCTAGCCCCCCGCTGGCCCCGCTCGGGCGATTGGACACGATCCGTACCGGTCCGGATACGCTCCGGGAATGGATTCCAGGCGCTTGCTCCGTACGTCCGCCACGGC
Organism: Streptomyces sp. NPDC055815; assembly: GCF_053616475.1. Lineage (NCBI taxonomy): Bacteria > Bacillati > Actinomycetota > Actinomycetes > Kitasatosporales > Streptomycetaceae > Streptomyces > Streptomyces sp. NPDC055815. Next base: position 7,466 of record NZ_JBSHDU010000083.1, read on the forward strand.
CCTCGCGGCAGCCGGACTGATCCTTTCCGGCTGCTCCGGGGGGAGCGACGCCGCCGCCCCCCGGAAGGCCGCGCCGGCGCCCTCCTCGCCGGCCCAGGCGCCGCAGCTGAAGAAGTTCTACGAGCAGAAGCTGGCGTGGCGCGACTGCGGCGTCGAGGGTTTCCAGTGCGCCACTTTGCGCGCCCCGCTCGACTACGCGAAGCCGGACGGGGAGGAGGTCGAGCTCGCGGTGTCCCGGGTCCGGGCCGCCGGCCCCGGCAAGCGGCTCGGCTCGCTCCTGGTGAACCCGGGCGGCCCCGGCGGCTCCGCCGTCGGCTACCTCCAGGGGTACGCAGGCATCGGCTACCCGGCGCCGGTCCGCGCCCGCTACGACATGGTGGCCGTCGACCCCCGCGGAGTGGCCCGCAGCGAGCCCGTCGAGTGTCTGACGGGCCCGCAGATGGACGCGTACACGCAGGTCGACCAGACCCCCGACGACGCGGCGGAGACCAACGCGCTGAGCGCGGCGTTCAAGGACTTCGCGGCCGGCTGCGCGAAGAAGTCGCGGCAGGTGCTGCCCCATGTCTCCACCGTCGAGACGGCCCGCGACATGGACGTCCTGCGGGCGGTCCTCGGCGACGCGAAGCTCACCTACGTGGGGGCCTCGTACGGCACCTTCCTCGGCGCCACGTACGCCGAGCTGTTCCCCGACCGGGTCGGCCGGCTCGTCCTCGACGGGGCGATGGACCCCTCGCTCTCGGCGATCGAGCTCAACCGGGACCAGACCGGCGGCTTCGAGACCGCGTTCAAGGCCTTCGCCGCCGACTGCATCCGTACCTCGGACTGCCCGCTCGGCACCGCGTCCGTCGCCGCGGCCGGGGAGGCGATGAAGAAGTTCTTCCGCGACGTGGACGCCAAGCCGGTGCCCACGGGCGAGAGCCGCGCGCTCGGCGAGTCCCTCGCCACCACCGGTGTGATCGCCGCCATGTACGACGAGGGCGCCTGGCCCCAGCTGCGCGAGGCGCTCGGCCGGGCGATGGCGGGGGAGGGCTCGGGCCTCCTCGCCCTGGCCGACAGCTACTACGAGCGCGAGTCGGACGGCACCTACGCCAACCTCATGTTCGCCAACGCCGCCGTGAACTGCCTGGACCTGCCGCCCGCCTACACCGGCCCCGAGGGCGCCTCGAAGGCCGTCCCGTCCTTCGAGAAGGCCTCCCCGGTCTTCGGCGCGGGCCTCGCCTGGGCCGCCCTCAACTGCACCTACTGGCCCACCCCGGCCACCGGCCGGCCGCACCGCATCACCGCGGAGGGCGCCGCCCCGATCCTCGTCGTCGGCACCACCCGCGACCCGGCCACCCCGTACCACTGGGCCCGCTCCCTCGCCGAGCAGCTCTCCTCCGGCACCCTGCTGACCTACGAGGGCGACGGCCACACCGCGTACGGCCGGGGCAGCGACTGCATCGACACCGCGATCAACACCTACCTCCTCGAAGGCACCCCTCCGGCCGACGGAAAGCGCTGCTCGTAGGCCTGATCCGGGGGTGGTCGGAGCACCTCCGGAAACTGTGTAGACTTGGCGACGCTGCTGCACCCACCATGGGAACGCACAGCGGCGCCGCCTTAGCTCAGTTGGCCAGAGCAACGCACTCGTAATGCGTAGGTCTCGGGTTCGAATCCCGAAGGCGGCTCGGAATTACCCCAGGACTCACTCGCCGTGACCTGGGGTTTTTTCATGCCCCGACGAGACGGGGGCGGAACGCGATGATCTTCGCGCCCTGATGTGAGGCCGTCGTGAGGCCATCCTGCTCGTCTGCCTGCTCGACCGTCCTCTGCTTGGGCAGTCGAGCCGCCCCGCGCGGAACCATGGCGGCTGTCGCCTCGGCGGCCTCGGCGGCGGCCTTGGGCATGACCGACTGATAGATGTCCCGGGTGATCCGGCTGTCGCTGTGCCCGAGGGTCTCGGACACGATCTTGACGTCGACGCCGGCGGCCAGCATGAGCGAGGCGGCAACGTGCCGCAGATCGTGCAGCCGGATCGGCGGCAGTCCGGAGAGGTCGACGAGCCGCTCGAACTGGTCGGTCAGCCAACCGGGGTGAATCCGCTCGCCGTCCTCCTGGGTGAACATCCGGCCCGACTCGATCCACGCGGGCCCCCACTGGCAGCGCTCGGCGGCCTGCTTGGTCCGGTGCGCGTCGAGCACCTCGGCGGTGTACTCGTCGATCGAGAACACGCGCTCGCCACTGTCGGTCTTGGGCAGGCTCTCTATGACCTCCCATCCGTCCTGTACGAGCTGTGTGGCGATGGTCATTGAGCGACTCTCTGCGGAGTAGTCAGCCCACCGGACGCCGCACGCTTCGCCGCGCCGCAGACCCCGAAACGTGATCAGGTGGAACAGCGGCAGCAGTCGGTTCTTCGACTCGGCGAGGAAGTCGAGGAACTGTCCGGCCTGCTCGGGTGTCCAGACCATGACCGCCGAGGGACGCTCGCCGGTCCGCACCCATGCGTCGACCCGCTCGGGCGTCCACACCATCGCCTTGGGTCGCTTGGCCGGGGTGAGCTCGACGTACGAGGCGGGGTTGAAGGTGATCGCCCCGCGCGCGATGGCGGTGTTCAGAGCGGCCCGCAGTGTGTCGCGGATGTGCTTCTGAGTCGATGGTCCGGTGATCCGGCGGAACGGCGGCATCGCGTCAATGGCGTCCTTGAGGAACTTCCGGCGGCCGCGGTTCTCCGTTCCCTTCCACGGGATCGTCTTCAGCTCGTCGAGCGCCGCGCGGCGCTGCATGTTCGCGTCGTGGGTGTCGGCGTTGGCCTCGGCGATCCCGGCGAACATCTCGTCGAGGTGCTGCACCGTGAGGCGGTCGACGCGGATGTGCCCGATGCGGGGTTTCAGGTGGCACCTGATGTCGACCTCGTACCGAGTCTCGCCGCTCTTGCGGAGTGCCTTCTTACCGGCGAGCCACGCGTCGAGCCACTCGGCGACCGTCATGTGCTGTGTCAGAGACTGCCCGGTCGCGAAACGACGCTTCGTCTCGTCGTAGTCCGGGATGTCCTCGCCGCTCGCCGACACCGTTTCGAGCAAGTCGGCGATGCGGCGGCGTCCCTCGGGGTCGGACTTCTTGTCGGCGATGTCCAGCAGCGCCGCGAGCGCGTTGATGTCCATCTGCGCGTCGCCCTTAGTCTTGTATCCGCTGCGGCGGAAGCGGCGTCGGGTGCCGTCCTCGCGGGGCGGCAGTTCCTGAACCAGGCTCCAAACGCCGTGCGTTCGCTGCGACAGCTTCTTGCACGCTGCGCCGAGCTGCTTGTCGGTCTGCGGATCACGGCATCCGCAGCGCTTGGTGATCGTTCCGTTCATCTCGTCCTATTCCTCCGGTGTGAATGCGTCGGGGTTGTCGAGCATTTCGAGCCCCCTCATGGCCTCGATCAGGTGACGTCGTAGGGCGGGGACCTTGAGGCCCGCGCGCACCATGTCGTCGATGTGGCGTGCGAGTTCTTCGAGGCGGTGCAGATAGTCGGTCTCTGCCTCGGTATCACCTCCCTTCGCTTGGTTGGCCTCGGTGCGCAGGTACGCCCTGTGGACGGCTGCGCGCCGCCGCTCGAACTCGGGGTACAGAGAGGCGGGATAGGCCGCCGTGGCCCATGCTGCGGCCCATGTCTGACCGGTTCCGGCGATCTGTCGGGAGTCGGTGACGTACCGCCCGTCGGTGGGGCCGTCGAGCGTCGGCGTCGCCTCGCCGGTCATCCACTGCCACACCGTGTACGGGTCGCGTGGGTCGGCGGCCGGAACGGTCGGCACTGTCTCCTCGCTCCCGAGGGGGAGCAGCAGGAGCAGTGGGGGAGCGGCGAGGGCGAGGCCGAGTACGAGCAGATCGTCGACGGTCACCGGACGGCGTTTCTTGCCCTCGGCGCTGGACCGGCCGGTCTCGATGCTGACGATCACGGCGTACGTGATGTCGGGGCGCCCGAGGCGCGCGCACTCGGCGGCGAGGTCGTTCCGGTTCATGCCGAGGCGCTCGCGGTGCCGGCGGATCTGTACGGCGACGACATCGCCCGCTGTCTGGTGACTGTGCATATTGCAAAGCTAGCTTTGTCTGTTGCAAAGCGCCACTCTTGACCGTACGTTGCTGATCTAGGCATTGATCGGCACCAACGGGCCGACGTGCACACCGATGTCACAGGGGGCCGATGATGAGCACCGCAGAACAGGGGATGACACACGACGAGCTGATGACGCTTCCCGTCGCCATGCCGCTGGAGACGGCCAACAGGGCGTTGCACCTTGGCCGAACGACCGGCTACCACCTTGCACGGACGGGCCGTTACCCCGTGCGGGTCCTGCGCCACGGGCGGGCGTACAAGGTGTCCCGGTACGACCTGCACAGGCACCTTGGCGTCGACATCGAGCAGGCCACGGAACAAGCCGACTGACGCCACGAAAGCGCTCCGCCCGCCGGGCCCTCGGAGGAAGGGCGCGGCGGGCGGAGTTGTCCACGGCCGACTAGATGGGCAGTGCCCAACTCGGACCGTCCGGGGTGCCGAGCCACACCTGCTCGATGCCCGGCGTGATCGTCATCCCAAACTCGGACAGGTGCGGCGAGCCGTGGCTCTCCCACATGGCGACCGCGTCCTCGACGGTGTTCCACAGCTTGAGGGGACCTCGCTGCGTCACGGTCCACCCGCCGGTCCCGTTCGGCCGGGTTCGAGCCTGCGAGCCCGTGGCGACGTCGAGCAGGATCTGCTCGGCCCCCATCCCGAGCCGCTCGGCCGACGGGGTGGCGAGCTGCGCCACGAACCGACCGGACCAGTCGTCGAGCAGCGCGGGATCGATCCGGCTCGGCCGTTCCTCGCCGGGCAGCAGTTCGAAGGGGCCGTGCGGCGGCCGGTCGTGCGACCGGGCCATCATGAACGACGTGTACCCGGGCAGGAACCGCCCCGTCGCCCCGCCCGCGCCGTCGGCGGTCAGACGCACGAGCCCGTGACCGAACCCCCATCCGGCAAGCGTGACGAGCAGGGTTCCCCCGGCCTTGATCTGCCGCAGCAGTCCATACGGGACATGGCGCATCGAGCAGAACGCGATCACGACGTCGTACGGCGCGTCGTCGGCATGGCCGCGCAGCCCGTCGCCCGTGATGAGCGTCGGGGCGTACCCGGCCTCGGCGAGGGCCTTCCGCGCCCGCTCTGCGGCGTCCGGGTCGGTCTCGATCGCCGTCGTGGTCCCCTCTCCGGCGATCTCGGAGACGCAGGCGGTCGAGTAGCCGGTGCCCGCGCCGATGATCAGCACATGCTTTCCCGGGGCGACGCCTGCCTGCTCGATCATCCACAGGATGACGCCGGGGAGGGTCGAGGACGACGTCGGGGTGCCACCGGTCACGGGCCCGGTGGCGTGCTCGGCGAGGACCCCGTCGAGCTGCGTCACCCATGTCTCGTTCTGGTAGGTGAGGCGCAACCACTCCTCCGCCGGGACGTCGTCGCGGCGCACGGGCGTCCACACGGTGACGCCCGGGGGCGGGCTCGGCTTGTAGATCGCGGAGCCGAGGAAGACCTCGCGAGGGACGGACTCGGCCGCGCGGCGCACTTCGGCATCGTGCAGCGTGTCGTCGTCGACGAGCTGCTCGACGAGCCGGCGACGCAGGGACGCGGCGGTGTCAGCGGTCATGCGGGGGTGCCCTTCTGGAGGGAATCGGCGAGCGCGCTCGCGATGGCGCGGCTCGTGTCTTCGTTGACGAATGCCCACTGTCCGTTCGGGTTGCATTCGAGGAACCACCATCGGCCCTCGCGGTCGAGGGCGAAGTCGAAAGCCCCGAAGGCGAGCCCGAACGCGTGAAGGTAGGAACGGACCGCATCGCCGACGGCGGAGGGAACCGAGATCGGCGAGCAGGTGATCAGGCGCTGATCCTGTCGCCAATCGAGGTGGTCGCCGGCGGTGTCGATACGCGTCGCGAACAGCGCGCCCCCGACGGCGGCGAGGCGGATGTCGGCGATCTTCGGCACGCACGCCTGAAACAGGTGCGGGCAGAGGGCGATCGAGTCGTCGAGCTCGTCGGCCTGAACGGAACGAACCCAGATGGTTCGGTTCCTGCCGTCCGCACCTCGCTGGTGCACGCCGTGCACGGGCTTGTAGATCACGCGTTCGTGCTCGGCCGCGAACGCGCGGGCATCCTCGGCGCTGTTCGTGACCAGCGTGTCAGGCACGGCCAGGTCGAGGTGGGCGGCGGTGGCGAGCTGCGCGAGCTTGTACTCGGCAGCTCGGTTCCGGACGGGGTGGTTCACGTGCAGCGCGTCGGGAAGCGCGGTCAGCACGCCTGTGTATCCGGCGCGGGACTGCCCGATGCCGAATCGCTGCTCGGGGGTCTGGGCCTGTCGGGGGTCGCCGTACGGGGTGGGGCGTCGCCAGTAGACGGAGCGGACGGCCGAGAGGTTGAGGCGGCGGGTCGCGGTGGTCAGATCGCCGGCGAACCCGTCGGCTCCGATCCGCGCGCTCATCCGGGCGGGCTCGGGGAAGTCGGCGGCCGGGTCGAGCCGTACGACCGGGACACCCCGGTCGTACAGCTCGCTCACCACCAGATCCGCCGTGACGTCACCGAGAGCGGTGATCACGAGAACCGGTGAGTCGGGCATGTCAGTCCGACGCGGTGTCGCTGATGGAATCCGAGTCCGCCGGCGCGGGCGGCTGCGCGCCGCCGCCGTCCGCACCGGTCGAGGTCGAGGACGACGTCGAGTTGTTCGTGCCGTGCGTCCCCATCTCGACGCGCCGCCCGTCCGCGTCGAAGTAGCGCGTCACCTGCGAGTCGGGGTCGATCTCGGTCCGGGTGAACGGGAACTCGATCGTGTGGGGGTACGGAGCTAAGCGCCCCATGCCCCAAGGCTGTACCGCCGTGGCCATGCGATCTCCTTCGTGATCTTGGCTGTTTCGTCGGTGGTGCGTTCCGCCGTGAGCTTTGTGCGCGGGCGGAAGTCTCATGGGTCCGACCTCTGGCTACCCGCGCCCCTGCGACCTATGACTGCCGTAGGCGAGCGTGAACAGGGTCAGCGCGTGCCGTTGGGCGCGCGTGGGCGCCCAGCGGCGCCATAGGGCCTCGAACTCGCGGTCGGAGCTGGGAAGGGTGAGACCGGGGGCCGCCGCGCAGGCCCATGTGCGCACGGCGAGGTCGGCGACCGGATAGATCGAAAAGTCCCCGGTGAAGTCGGCGGCGGCCGTGGCAGCGGTCCACGGACTGATGCGGGGCACCTCCCCGAGTTCCTTGGCCAGGCTCTCGGGGACGAGGGCCGCCCATTGCTCGCCGTGTTCGAGATATGCCTCGGCGGCGGCGCGCAGGGCGGCGCGGCTGAACGTCCCGCCCACGGCGGCGAACCCGTCGTCGGAAAGGGCGAGGACGACCTCGGGCGTCGGCGCGATGGCGAACTCGCCGGCCGACGTCACGAACCCGCGTCCGTACGCCGCGTAGAACGAGCGGTGTCGCTGCCGCGCCTGCCCGGTGGATTGGCGGAGGACTGCCGTAACGATCGCGTCCCACAACGAGGGGTTGGTGAGGCGGGCCACGGAACCCAAGCGCACCAACTCGTCCAGCAGCGGCACGGCTTCCTCGGGAGCGACGGGCAGTTCGATCGGAGACGTGTAGTCGACGAGCGGCTGCTCGGCGGCGGCGTCACCCGTAACGGCCCACAGGGCAAGGTGTTCGTCATGCGGGTTCCACACGGCGAGCCATGCGTCGCCCTGGTGCTCGACGACGCGTGCCTGCTCGCCCTTGGGGGTCGCACTCCACGCAAGGTGGTCGGCGATGATCTGCGTGCTCATGAGCTCAATTCCGTTTGCCGCGGGCCATGTTCGTTGTGGCGGGGTGAGTCAGGCACGCGGATTTCGAGGTACGGCAGAGGCTGCACCGACCACTCGGCGAGCGCACCGTTCCCCAACACCACGTTGAACCCGCACTGTTCGCCCGCGTTCAGCAGACCGAGGGCCGTGATCCATCCGTCCTCGACCCACTCGATCGCCCGCTCGATCTCGCCCGGGGTCATGCCGAACACATGGGCCCCGCGCACCTGCACGCGTATGGCACGGATTGCCTCGCGTGCGGTCGGAAAGATGCGCGGGGCGAAAGCCGGCACGGCCTTACGGGATGTCGAAGTCGGGTACCGCAGCACGTAGAGCGCGAACCCCGCGCCTACGGACATCTCAGCCAGCCCGCCGACGGGCAACCTTGCTCCGTTGACGCTGATCACACCGCTTGCCGCGCCCATACGCCGGACCTCCGGACTGGTGCCATAGTTGCCCCTCGCTGGCGTCGGCTAGGGTCGCCGCCGGCGAGGGGCAACCCTCGGGGGATCTCCCCAACAGGAGTGCGAAAGGGGAGATTTCCGCAGCAAAAGGCACGGTCCTGCCGAGATCGACCTCTCGCTGCGACGCAGAGCGACCGTACTGCTACGCGGGAAGAGGCGGCAAGTGTGCACCGGGGCATACTTGTCGCCCGGCATGGATTGGCATATGCAGATGCCCCCCGACCGGGGCGGTCGGGGGGCACCGTTGCTACGGGCTGCTGGGTCCTACCTCAGCGCTCGGTTGGCGTCGTCGACCTGAACCCCGGCGATGAGGTGGTCGAACTCGCCGTTCTTGGCGCCGGCGATGAACGCGGCGAGGTTCTCGCGGGTCGTCGTGACGACGACCCCCGGCTCGTCGCTCTCATGAATCAAGATCGCGCCCGTCTCGTTCTCCGCTACGTGAATGCAGTTCTCTCCGCCGCCTCCGGAGAAAGAGGACTTCTGCCACTTGATGGGGGATGCGCTCATTCCCTTGGTCTCACAGTTCCCTAGCGATGTGGTGGATTAGCTGCCTCGACCCTTCCAGATCGAGTGAAGCGTGCTCGGCGATGTCGAGCAGGGTGCGGTATTTCTTCAATTCAGCCTCGGCGTCCAGGAAGCGGCCACCGAAAGCGCTGTCGATCTGCACCGTGTCCAATTCGGGAACCGAACCGCTTGCGTACAGGACGGGCTGTGTCACTTCGATGAAATCCTCGCTCGTGAACGGGATTACTCGAATGTGCACGGTGGGCAGCTTGGAAACCTCGATCAGGTATTCAAGCTGCTCGCGTACCACCTTGCGCCCGCCGAAGCGCATACGTAGGGCGGCCTCATGGATGATGGCTGTGTACTGCGGCGGCGGAGCGGCGCCCGTCTCCTGCTCGCGTTCGAAGATCGTGAACCGCTTCAAGCGGTGCTCGACGCGAGCCTCTACCTCATCCTCGGGCAGCTTCGGCGTGACACCGGAAAACAGAGCGCGCGCGTAATTCTCGGTCTGGAATGGCCCGGGGAATGTGATGCTCTGCATCGAACGCATGGCAACGGCGTGGTGTTCCAACTCGGCGATGTTCAACCAAGCAGGGTCGAGCTTGCCCCGATAGTCGTCGAACCAATGTTGCCCTCGGTGTTCCAGGGCTATCGCGGAAAGCGCATCGATCAAGGGCTCGTTGTCACACTGATAGAGCGTGGCCAAGCGCCGAATGCGTTCCACGCTTACGCCGATTTTCCCCGCCTCGATGTGGCTGATCTTGGCTTGGTCGGTCGACAGGAGGGCGGCCGCCTCGCGCGCCGTTTTGCCCGCTCGGTCGCGGAGCTTCCGCAGCTCGGCGCCGAGCCGTTGCTGCCTCGCGGTCGGATTCTCCCTGGGTGGCATTGGTCCCTTCCCCTGTCGTTGACCCGAGTCTGCCGCGTAACCGTGCCTTGGGTCCACCTCGTAGTACCGGAAGAGGGGGGCAGCCTTGCCCCGGGGCATGTATGCCCCCTACAGTCCAAGGCAGCACCGCGCCGCGCCAGTAAGCCCGAAGTGCAGCCGTAGCGCACGCCGTTGGCGTGCCCCGGGGGACGGCCAATGCCACGCATGGCGAGCGCGAGCTCATACCGCCGCGTAGGGAGACGACGAATGAAGAACGCAGTCTTAGCACCTCCCGCACCACCGCCCGTGACGGGCGCGAGCTACCGCCTCACCGCTCCGAGCCTGTCCACCACGCCGAAGATCGCGCGTGACTGGGTGGTCTCGATTCTTCGCTCGGGGCAGCACGCCCCGCTCGCGGAGCGAGCGCGAGTCTGCACCTCCGAGGTGGTCACCAACGCCTACTTGCATGGGCGTACGCCGTTGATCACCGTCGAGGTAACCCTCGGGCAGGGACGCGTGAGCGTTCTGGTCCGAGACGAGAACCCGTACGAGATGCCGAAGCTCATCCCGGTGGATCACCACTCTCGCGACGAGCACGGTCGCGGCCTGCTCATGGTCGACTGCTTCGCCGATCACTGGGACGTGCGCCTGACCGAGGCGGCAACAAAGGTCGTGTCGTTCATGCTCGTTGACCCCGGAAGGGAGGCGGCGGCGTGATCCGCCCGACCGAAGTAGAGGTATCGCCCGCAGGACGCCCCGAGATGCCGGGCGGCGTCTGGCTCCACTTCGACACTGTGCCGCTCGTAGAACTGACCGAGCAGACGGCGCGAGATCTCACGTTCGCCTTGGGTGAGCGCCTCGGCCTGTTCGTCTGCCCGCGCGACGCCGTAAGCGAGGTAGCGGGATGGTGATGGACACCGACCGGGCCTTACTCGGACTGATGATCATCTTCGCAAGCCTCGGAGTGCTCGTGCTCGTCGCGATCTACGCGTCGATTCCCGGCCCCCTCCACGCCGAGACCCCGCCGCCTGACACCGAGGGGCAGATCTACACCTGTTACTGCTGGCGTGACCCGATCCCGGTACGGGTCACGGTCGGCCCCGGCGAGCGTCGACGACATGCTCGCGCGCGGCACGCACGCCACCCCGCCCGCCCAGATACCCATGTCTCCCACGCGGGGGCGGGCGGCGGAGGAAGGGGAGCGCCTCCCGTGCCTGTGCCCGCATAGGCCGCACGCACGGTGACCCCGAGCAGAGGGCCCTCGACGAGTGCACCGTCGAGGGCCCTCTCGCGTGCCCGCATAACGACAGAAGACCCCCTGTACCCGACCTCGGCCGGGTACAGGGGGCGCGGTGCGTCACAGGGGCCTGGTTGATCCACCGGGGCTCTGGTCGACGATGTTGACATCGGCGCGCAGGCTCCCGCCGGGATCAGGCGGAGTCTCCCCCTGCCGGTGCCGCGACTTGTCTTTGTCGCACAGCTTCAATGACCCGGTGCGCGGCCTGCTCGGGGTCCTCGTGCTCCCACACGCGGATCACAAGCCAACCCGCATCGCCCAAGGCTTGATTGGTCTCGGCGTCGCGCTTCCGGTTGCCTTCGATCTTGTCCTGCCAGAACTCGGCCCCCTTCTTGGCAGGACGATGGTGCTCCGGGCAACCGTGCCAGTAACAACCGTCCATGAAAACCGCGACGCGCGCGCGAGAGAACACCACATCAGCGGTGCGCCGAAGGGAGGGGACGGGCCTGACTCCCACGCGGTACCGCAGCCCTTGCCTGTGGAGCGCGGACCGCAACGCTCTCTCGGGCTTTGTGTCACGTCCCTTGTTGGCGGACATGACCGCTCGGGAGGCGGGGGAGGACGCCCACGAGTCGGGGGGAACGGTCTCAGTGGTCACGTAGCCGGCGGCATGAGCTATCTCCCATGCCTGCGCCAGGTTCGCGGCACGAGTCGCGGCGTCCACCTCACCGACATACTGCTCGTGCGTCTCGCCCTCCTGTGACCACCGTAGGTAGGCGCGGATGCGGCGGGTGCTTCGGTACAGGCGCAGCGCGACAGACGCGCGCGCGTATCGACCTTTTCCGATGTCGACCGCACGTGTGAGGCGGCCGCCGGCGGCCCGGTCCTGCTCAGCCGCTCGGGCCTCCCGGCTCATCCCCGCTCTCGGCTTCCACGCCCGATCGGGAGGCATCTGATCCTTCCAACGCCTCTGCCGATCGCCTGCGGCTTCAGTCACTTCCGCTTCTCCGGGTCCTCCAGAGCCCCGACCGACTTGAGAGCGTCGGCGACAGCCTTTGAGAAGGCCGCCCCGAGCTTGACGGGCACGGCGTTGCCCAACTGCCGCATCTTCTCTCCCCGCGGCCCGTCGAGAATCCAACGGTCCGGGAAGGTCATGACTCGCGCCGTCTCCCGCACGGTCATGTATCGGTAGCCGTTTCCGCCACCGGCGTTGACGAAGTTGACGTCGTCGAGCTGCATGACGGACTCGCCGCCCGGCACACCATGCACACCCGCCTTGACGGTCTTCGCGGGTCGATCCAGCACGTTCGGGGTGTGCCCGGCATAGGTTCGAGCTCCAGGCCACCCAATGTGGTCGGAGATGTCACCCACAGGAAGCTTGTCCTTGACAGCGGCTTCCGTAACGTACGGAAGCGGCTTGCCCTCGTTCTCGTCGATTCCCGCGATGGCGTCACGCAGGGTGAGCCACGGCTTCAATTCCAGCTTTGCCTTGGTCTTCTTGTTCTCGTAGTTGAGTTCCGGAAGGTTGGCGATCACTCGCTTGCGGACATCGACAGGCACATTCTTGTGCCGCTCCGTCCAGTAGGGTCCGCCTTCGCGCATGGAGTGAATCATTGATTCCTCGGAGTGCGTCTCCTTGGGCATGAACTCTTCCCAATCGACACCGAGGTCGGCGCGAAACGCGACGATGATTACTCGATTCCGAATCTGCGGAACACCGTAGTCAGCGGCGTTGACCTCCATCTCCTTGACCACGTATCGCTCCGACAGTTCAACCGAGTCGTTGGCGATCAGCTTTTCAAGGATTTCGTTGTGGTCTTCCCAAGTCGCGTCCTTGTCGCGCTGCACGAACGGCAGGCGCATTTCGTTCAAGATGTAGTTGAAATAGGGTTTGAAAGACGGCCGAAGCAGACCGCGCACGTTCTCGCAGATGACCGCCTTCGGTCTCATCTCGCGAATGGCGCGGAACATTTGCGGGAACATGTTCCGCTCGTCTTCCATGCCCTTGTGGACGCCCCCCAGGCTGAACGGCTGGCAGGGCGGTCCACCGGCGAGGACGTCGACCTCGTCCGTGACGAGGTCGGTGAAGTCGACGTCACGCACATCACCGGGGATGAGCGGCCAACGCTTCTCCGGCTCGTCGGGGTCCGGCGGGTTGTTCTTCAAGGACTCGCACGCCCGCTTGGCGTACTCATTCACCAGGAGCGGACGGAAGCCCGCGGCGTGCACAGCCATCGCGAGCCCCCCGCCGCCGGCGAACAGCTCGACACACGTCCCCACCTCATGGCGTTCTTCTCGCAGCTCAGGCATGAGAGAAGCGTACCGCGGAGTTAATGATCACGACGACGCATCCCGCAACTTGCCTCGCGTGTTCCCCAGTTGCACCAGATAAGGTGACCGCGACCAGGAGTTTCACAGGGACGGGGTGCTCACATGGCCGACGGGTTCAGCGATCAGTTCCGCCTCAGCATCACCGAGGCGCTGAGTAAACAGCTGTACGCCGCCCTGTCTCGCCTGGAGCCCGCACCCCTCACGCCGGGGAACCTCGCCGCCCTCACTCCTCAGGCCGAAAGGCTCGGCCTTCCCAGCAGGTCCGGGGTGTACCAGCTCTTCCGTCAGGAGCCGGGCAAGGAGCGCCAGCTCGCCTACGTCGGAAAGGCTGACGAGCCGCTCCCCGAGCGTCTTGGGAATCACCTCTATAAGCTGTCCGGCCGAGAGGGTATTTCCATTGACGAGATGTCGTTCAAGTGCCTGTTCGTCGAAGAGGATCTTTCCTCGGTCTCTCCGGAAAAGATGCTGATCAAAGAGCATCTCAAGACCGGAAAGATTGTCTGGAATAATCGCGGCTTCGGCAATAATGACCCGGGGCGTAATCGCGATCGAACAGTGATCAAGAGCACTCACTTCGATCTTGAGTTTCCCATCGACCTCTCCCGTAAGGTGAAGGGGCTTGCACCGGGTACTCGGTCGCTGTACGACGTGCTGTGGGAGATCAAGCGGGGCATACCGTTCCTCTTCCGCTTCAAGCACTCGGCCGCTTTCAAGGAGCTGACGGTCACCGTCCCTGATGGGGAGATGACCGTAGATGATGCGTTTCGCTTTGTGGCGCAGCACCTGACTGGAAAGTGGCAAATCTGCGCTCTGCTCGGTTGGGTGATCATGTACGACGACAGCCCCTCGACGTACCCCAGCGCCCGGCGTTACTACCGGCTTGAGGGGGTCTCGGACCAGGCCCCGAAGACTCGGAAGCCCAGCAAGAACGAAGCAGAGGACGAGGGCGAAGACGAAGACGGTGGCTTCGACGAGTAACGTCGCCGAACAAGCAACGCCGGATAGCGGCAAGTGCGCTATTTGCTGGCCGAGTTGAGCGAAAGCGGCGCGGTCGGGGGGCGAGCAGCTCATTGTCGCGGCTCGGGGGGAGTCCTCTCCTCAGTTTCCAAACGACAAGAGCGCCCCCATCAACGGCACTTGGCTGGTGACGGGGGCGCCGTGTTCAGCGGGTGGTGAGCTGCCACAGGGTGAGGGCGAGACCGGTCACGGCGACCAAAGCAAGAACGCTCGGAAGTGGCCACCGGGAGCGTTCGAGGGCGTCGAGTCGGGATTCGTGGTCGGCGAGCTGCCGGTCGACTTGGTCACCTCGCTGTACGAGCAGGGCGAGTTGCCCGTCGATCCTGGCGAACCCGGTCTCGACGGTGCCGCGTAGCTTTTCCAGCTCGACGGCGACGGCGGAGGGATCGGGCTCGGTCACTCGTCACGCACCTGACGGTCGAGGGAGAGCAGCTCGTCGTCGCGGCTCGGCGCAATGCGCAGCCACGACGGCAGAAGGGTCTGCACACCATGCAGGGACATGACTCGGGCGGTGCCGCCGGCGACGGCGAGCGCTGCGGCGACCCACGGCAGGGTGGCCGGAATGCCGGACGCGTCGATGATGGCGGGGAGAAGGACGGCCAGGGCGAGCGCGGTCTGCACGACGGTGCGCAGGGTCCGGCGGGAAGCGTCGGTCATGAGGGTTTCCTCTCTTGAAACGGGACGCCCCGCCCGCGAGCGCGGGCGGGGCGGTGGGGGTTGTGGTCAGACCTTGGGGACCTTGAGGGCGTCCCAACTCGCGCGGCCGGGCCACCCGTCGGCGTCGGCACCTCGGTACCCGAGGCGCTGCTGCCACCGGGCGTAGCTGCGTCGGTCCGCCTCGGTCCACTGCGAGCCGGGGCCCTCGCGGTAGGCGGAGCAGCCGACGGCGACGAGTCGGCGGCCCATGGCGGTCACGACCGGCGAGCGCGGGTTGCGCTTGAACCACTCGACGCCCGGGAACGGCTCGTACCTCGTGGCGGGCGTGCCGGTGCCGCCCCCGCCACCCGGGCGCGGGGCACCGCGCTGCACCCATGCGTAGAGCGGCCCGCCGGGGCAGGCGGTCGGGTGTCCGTCGCGGTGGCCCTTGATCTCGGCGCCGGCATCGCCGTCACGGCGCAGCCACTCGACGGCGTCGCGCAGTCCGGCGAGCTGCGCGGCGGTCGGCTCGGTCAGTCCCGAGCTGCCGAGCAGCGCACACACAGCGTAGTGCCCGGTGTTCAGTGCCGCCGTGCCGTTCGCGCCGGTCCTGCGGTGCGCGCCGCGGCCCTCGAACACGTAGCCGTGCGGGCAGACGAGCGCGTTGTACGCGACGTCGCTGTAATCCTCTTCGTCGTTGGCGAGGTGGCTCGCCTGTATCGCACGGACGCGCGGCGCACACTGGTCGTGCGCGTCCGGGCGGCCGAGGGACTCGGGCATGTACGTGCCCTCATAGTGGATCTTCACGCCCCGGGTGCTGCCGATGTAGGCGAGCGGATAGCGGGACGGGCGGGCACCCCACTGGGCGCGGCTGACGAACTTCAAAGGGCCCTCCGGGCATAGAAAAAGCCCCGGCCGTCGGGCACGGGGCGCGGTGTGGCGGGGCGGGCGATCAGGCGAGCGCCGCCCAGAAACGGTTAGATCCGTTCTCCATCGAGGCGAGGGTGAGCGAGGCGGGCGCGGTCGCGCCGCCGGTCGCGTACGAGCCGAACCTGCGGACGGCGGTCAGGCCGAAGACGTTCGGCGGCGAGCCGAAACTCGACTCGGCGACGAGCATCATCGGGCCGTCGCCGGCGGTCGTGTTGTATTGGAAGCGCCACGCGACGTAGTAGAGACCGGCGGCGGCGGAGTAGGCGGCGGTGAGCGGGACCGAAACGGTCGCGCCGCCCGAGTTGTGGACCTCGGCGGGCTCGGCTCCGGCAGTCGAAAGGTCGGCGGTCTGCGCGACCCGGGTTCCGGACGAGTTGTAGAGCGCGGCCCACGAACCGGTGGTGAGTCCGCCCGCGTACCCGCCGAAGTGCCACGCGATCTTGGCCACGGACACCGGCGACCGCAGGTAGACGGCGGTGACCCGAATCGGGCCCGACCCGGGATAGAGCGGGGCGGAGTGGCCGACGGCGGGGTCGAACGCCCACGTCAGCAGACCGAGGTCGCTCGCTCGGAACTCGCCCCCGCCGAGCGCGTCCACGTACGACTTCCGCGCGAGGTGGGTGTCGGCGGTCGGCGCGGCCGAGGTCGACGGCACGCTGCTGAACGTCTTGGCACCCGCAACGGTCTGATTGCCGGTGAGCAGAACGGCAGTTCCGGCCGCCTCGGCGCCGACGTCGGCGGCGGCGAGGGTGACCGCGCCGGTCTTGCCCGCGACCGAGGTCACGGGGATGCCCGACGGCCGTACGTACCGGGCGTCGGCAGCGGCCAGGTCGAGCGCGCCGACATCCGAGGCGGCGAGCACGACCACGCCGGTCTTGCCGTTGACCGAGTCGACCGCGCCGTCGCCCGAGAGCGTCGGGAGCTGCGCGGCGGGCACCTTCCCGTCGGGGCCGAGCGACGCGACCCCGCCCGCCGCCCCGGCGGCGCTCGCGGCGAGGGCGCCGACATCGGCCGCACTCAGTACGACGACCGTCTCGTTCTTGCCGTTGACCGACTGGACGACGCCGGCCGGTCCCGTGGCGCCGGTCGCTCCGGGGTCGCCGCTGTCTCCCTTGGGGCCGGGGGTGCCGGTCGCTCCGGGATTGCCGCTGTCTCCCTTCGGGCCAGGGGCTCCGGTCGGCCCCGGCACACCGACGTAGTTCGGTTTCGTGGGGTCGGTCGGGGCGATGTCGGCGAGGTCGACCTCGGGCTGCGCCCGGGGCAAGAGGACGTTGTACGAGCGGCCCACGGGGATTCCCGCGAGCTGCTCGGTCACGATGTACGCCCATCCGGACGGGTCCAGGTCGGGGGCGTCGGTGGCGGGCAGCGTGACCTCAAACGCGCCCTGCGCGTCGAGTTGCACGGTCACCGGGCCGCCGAGGATCACGTCGGCCTGCGGGAAGGTGAGTTGGGCTGGGGCGCGAAAGACGATCGCCCCGGACAGCGGGACGCCGTTCGGGGCGAGGAACCGGCCGCGCACGGTCACGGTGGGGATGGTGTCAGGAAGCATCGGCGGTGCCCTCCTTCGGCGGGGCCTGCGGGAACGGCGGGGGCTGCACCGGGAGGTCGACGCCCTGCTCGGGACCGGTGGTGTCGTCGGCGTCGGTGGCCGTGAACGCGCGGGCCGCGGCGAGCGCCTGGACGGGCGGGTCAGGTACCTCGCTGCGCGAGTAGGTCCGCCGGGTGAACCCTCCGAGACAGGACACGCGCACGCCGTCGATGCCTGCCTTCTGGCGGCCCTGAATCCGGACGAACACGAGCTGCTCGAACTCGGCGCGGTCGAGGGGGAACGTGTACCAAGCGGTCTTGCTGACCAGCGCACCGGCGTTGGCGGGGGCGGCGACGGAATCGGTCTGGATGTCGGACCAGCTCGCCTCACTGGCGAGCCGGTACTGCACCTTGATCTCGCACGTCGCGCCGGGCGCTGCGGCGAATTCGAGTTGCAGCGTGGCGACCGGGTTATGCGCCTGGATGGACGCGAACCAGCAACCCACGAACGAGCTCGTGGTGATGACCTCATTCGCGGGCGGGAGCGGCTGAAACGGCATGGGCAGGGCCGGCGAGCCGATTCCGCGACCGGACGTCGTGTCGTCACTGATCACGTGATGCCCGGTGCGATCCCAGATGCCCACGGCCTGAGTCCCCGCCCCGCCGAGGCCGGCGTCGGGGAAGGCCCGAATACTGAAAGCGGTCGTGCCGTCCTCGCGCTGCATGACGACGCCCTGCTGCTTGCTCCCGTCCGGGTGATTCCACCAGTCGGAGAAAGCGCCGACCCCGACCAGACCGGTGCCGTCGGGGGCGAGGACTTCCAACGATCCGCCCTCGGCGATGACCACCCTTCCGTTTGAGATCTGGTCCATGCGGGGGCGCATCTGCGCCCTACCGCGTAGCTGCCGTACCTCGCTCTCAACCTTGTTGAGGCGGTCGAGCAGATCCTGCGGAACGAACGGCACTAAGGAACCTCCAAGAACAACTTGGCCGTCTCGGGACGGCCACGTTCGGGCGGGGTGACGGAGACGCCGACGACGCGATACCGGGCGTCGAGGGTGTCGGGGTGCCACAGATCGCGGATGCGGAGCCGGATCGTCGAACCGAGCAGGGCGGGCGTGATCGGTCCGCCGAGCAGCACCTCGACCTCGGGGATCTGCACCGGAGTGCGGGCCGCCGTCCAGTCGGCGCGAGCGTGGGCGTCGAGGGTGGTCTGCCGCTCGACGGTGGTGTGATCGCTCGACCCGTCGAGGCGCGGCCATCCGGCGGTGAGATCGTCGTCGTCGACCAGGAGCGGTGACATGAGCGGAAACGAGTCCGCAGCTTGATTCCGGTTGATGGTCGCGCCCCGGGACTGCCACGCGTTCGCTTTCGTGGTCGCGTCGACGGGCCACGTGTACGTGAGCACCGGACCGGGGTGGTCGAGGACGATGTCGGACGCCCCGGAACGAATGACGGGGTGCCCGAGTTGCAGCCGCTTGACCCGACTCCCGTCGGTGTCGCGGAACGACGCGATACGCCACTCGAACCCGTCCTCGGTGGCGGCCAGGTCGTCGAGCACACCACCGACGCTCGGTAGGTCGAAACGCAGGTACGTGCGGTCACGCGTGACCCCGGACGTGTGCGTGTCGTACGTGATCCGGATGTCACCGCCCTTGGCGTCCTGGGCGTAGTCGACGAGATCCCGCACGATGTCGAATTGGTCGACACCCTCGGCGACGTGCGTCTTATACAGGTACCGGCGATAGAGGTAGCTTTCCCACCCTCCGACTTGGATCTGTGCGCCGAGCCGGCCGCGGCTGTCGCTGGCGAGGGCGAGCGTCCACAGGATGCCGCCCCACCACAGATCGCGACCGCGCTCGACCCACACACCGGTACGCCCCGGCACCAGGGCGCGGCGGGCTCGTTCCGCGAGGGCGCGGTTAGGGATCGGCACGGTGCCGGTCATGCGGCCGGTCTTGCCGATGTAGTCGTCAAGGGACATGCCCTGTACGGGCAGGGAGTCGAGCACCTGATCGCCGCGCAGATCACAGAAGAGCAGCCGATAGCCCGTCGCCGTCACGCCGGTCCGATCCACTGCAAGCCCAACTTGCTGTAGGACCCGGGTACGTTGCTGAGCGCCGCACCGGACCACAGGGACATCTCGATGTAGTCGCCCGCCGCGAGGACGATCGGTCGGGCCGAACCATGGCCCTGCCCGCCGGACGACGACGGCACGTAGTTGAGCTGAACGTCGCCGGCGTTGTTGATCTGGACCCGGGCACGCGCCTGCGTTGCTCCGTTCGGCCACACCTGATGTGCGTAGACGACGTACAGTCCGCCAACCGGTGCCGTGACGCGGGTCGTGGCGGACGACGACCACATGCCGGTGGTCGACATGGCGTCGGTGCCCGTCCACTGAATCTTGATGTAGCTGTTCGCGGGCACGTTGTACGTGTTGCTCTTGACCGTCGAGACGTAATGCCGCTCGACGACCGGCCGCCACGATGCGGTGGTCTGCGACCAGCGCATGAGCTGCCCGTCGTGGTCGGCGTACTGGCCGTCGTAGGCACCGGCGTCTGCGGCGGTGCCGCCGGGCGGGATGCCGCCCGCCGCGACGGTGTACCGGCGGCGATCGGTGAGTGCGCTCGACCAGTTGATGCCGCCGACGCCCGCCGAGGTACCCGGAAGTACCCGGATGTCCCACAGCCGCAGACATGCCGGGGGCAGGAGCGGCGGGCTCGGGGTCGCCGTCTCCTCGCCGATGAACACCTCGACACGGGCGAGGTTCTGCCCGTGCTCGTCGAAAAGCTGGTCGAGCACCCGCAGCACCACGGTGTCGATACGGGCGAACTGCGGTCCGCCGTCGGTGATCGTCACGGTCTGCGGGGCGTCGAGGGCGACCGGGTAGGCGCCCTGTGGGGTGGTGCCCTGTACGACGGCGCGGCCGGGGGCGATCTGTAGCGCCATCGCCCCGGCGCCCGTGGCGGCGAACGGCGCGCCGCCGGGGATCACGCCGTCTCGGGTGCGCAGCTCGGTCTCGGGGGTGTACGTCCCCAGAGGGGCGAGGCGCGTGTCTTCTCGGGTCTGCCCCGTGGGCAGGAGCCATGCGGGGCGCACGGTCACGTCGGGGGTCTCCTTACCAATAGGCGCTGCGATAGCGCACGGCGACGGAAGCGGTCGGGTCGGTGCTGCCGGGGGCCGCGCGGAACGCGAGGGTCGAGGTGCCGGGCGGCAGCGTCCACGTCTGCTCGGGCACGCTGCGAGCGGTCGCGGTGTAGAGCCGCGAGGCGGTGGCGTTGAGGGTGACGGTGCCTGCGCGGGTGTCGACGGCGAGGACGTCGCCGGCGGCGAGTGGTAGGTCGTATTCGAGCGTGTCGCCGGTCTCGATGTTGGTCAGGGACGGTCGCTCGACGGGGCCTCGGAACTCGACGGTCGGGTGCGTGTCCGCATCGCCGAGGTTCGACACGGACAGGGCGCCGGTCGACCCGGGCTCGCCGAACGCGAGCGGCCAGCCAAGCGGCCAGCCGAGACCCGGCTCGGACGACGGAAGACGCCCGGGGGCGACCCGCTCGATCAGGTCGTACCGGCGCGGGTCGCTCGCCTCGAACTGCATCGCGCCGCCGATGGCGACGCCGATCGCGTATCCGCCCGTGCCGACCGGCACGGTTCGCCGGATGCACCGGGCCCACGAGAGCAACGGCGGAGCGTCGTCGAGCTTGATCACGAGGGGCTGCTCGTCGTCGCGCAGGGCCGTCACGGCGGACAGGGCTCGCACGGCGGTGCTCATGCGTCCGGGCTCGGTGCGGATCACGACGCCGTCGAGGGTGATCGTCCTCGGCTCGGCGAGCAGCCGGCCGGGGTAGGCGCCGTGGGCGTCGGAGCGGTTGACGCTTCCCGAGTCGTAGGCAGGTGTCTCCTCCCACCCGGTCAGGGACTCCCACCCGTAGGTGGTGCGGGGGCCGAGCAACAGGTCGCCGAACTGCACGTGTCCGGGGAGGGTGACCAGATCACCGGGGGCCAACCGGTCACCCCCTCGCCTTGGCCTGCCACGCGAGCGCGGCGGCCGTCTGATCGGCCGTCGCCGCACCGGCGTGCCAGTTCTCGATGTGGACCGTAGGGCCCCAACCGCCGCTAGCAGGACGGCCGTTGGCGGGCGCCCCGGCGGTGGCGAGCTGCGGGGCGGCGGGGACCGAGACGAGCTTGCGCATCGTGCGGTCGACAGCGGGCGCACCCGCCTTGATGCCCTCGACGATTCCGGCGGGGATGAACTTTCCGATCTTGTCGCGCATGAGCCGCGACGGCGATTTGATACCGAGTGCTTTCGCGATCGGTCCGGGGATCAAATCCTTGGCCCAAGACATCAAGGTCGACTTGAGCCATGAGCCCATACCCTTGATCCCGTTCCAAAGACCCTTGATCAGATCCTTTCCCTTGTCGTAGAGCATCGAGCCGAAATCGCCGAAGTAGCCCGCGATCTTGCCGGGAAGTCCTCGCACCCACGCGAGCATTTCACCGGCCTTACGGGCGGTGCCCGACTTGATGGAATCCCAATGCTTGATGATCAGGCCGACCAAAGTCCAGTTGAGGAAGAAGTCGACGATCCGGCCCGGGATTCCCTTAACCCAATCGACCGTCGCGTTCCAGATTCGGAGCGTTCCGGCCTTGATCGAATCCCAATGCTTGATGATGAGACCGACCAAAGTCCAGTTGAGGAAAAAGTCGAGGATTGCCTGTCCGATTTCCTTGAGCTTTCCCCACACCCAATCCCACGCCGCCTTTGTGGCGGACACGATCGTGTCCCAGTTGGCGACGATCAACGCGACGATCCCGACCACGGCGGCGATCACGAGCGCGATCGGGCCCATGGCGAGCAGCCACGCCGCAGCCATCCGGGCACCCTGTATCAGGGACTGCGTCCCCATGAGCACCCATGCCGCGACCACCCGCACAGCAGCCGCGGCTGCGCCCGCGCCCTGCGCGATCCACCCCGCGAGCATCGTCGCGTTGAGGGCGACGAACCGTGCTGCTGCGGTAACGCCCGCCGCTGTCTGTGTGGCCCAACCTGTGACGACGGCGGTCGTCGTCGTCCACGCCGTGATACCGAGCGCGACGAGCGTCGGCATCATCAGGACGGTGATCACACCGGCGGCGATCGAGAGCGCCGTCGAGTGCTCGGAGATCCACCCGGCAGACGCGCTGAACGCCCCGCCGAGGGTGCCGAGGACACCGGCCGCCGCCTCAAGACCCGGAACAAGATAGGTGCCGAGGACCCCGACGACCTTCTGCTCAATGCCCCTCTTGAACGACTCGAATTTGGTCGCGGCGTTGTCGTGCATCGCATCGCCGGCGGCGTCCGTCGCGCCCTTAACGTCGCCCAGCGCCTTAACGGCATTGGAGGGATCGAGAGAATACATCGCGCGCTGCATATCCTCGGCCTTGGTTCCAAAAAGGCCGAGCGCGATCTCGGATTGCTTGGCGGGGTCCTTAACGTTGCGCAGCCGGTCGAGGACTTGGTCGAGCGCCTTTGCCGCTTCCGGCCCACCGGTCTGGAAGACCTTTTGCATCTGCTCGGCGGAAAGGCCGAGATCAGTAAAGGCGGTCGCTGTCGTCTCGCCCATTCCCTGCGCCATCAAGGTAAATTCTTTGAGGCTGTCGGCGACCGTGTCGGCGTCGCGTGCGCCGCCCTTGAGGCCCTGCTGCAAAAGGCCCATCGACGTCTGAGCGTCGAGGCCGAGCTGCCGAAATTCCGTCGGATATTCAGAAAATGTATCGAGCAAATCCTCGGCGACGTCGACGCCGTTCTGCGAACCCTTGACGAGTACGTCGAGCGCTTCCTGCGCCGAGTCGGCAAGGCCGTTCTTCATCATCGTGCCGACCGCACGAGACACTCGGCCGACGTCCTCGCCCATGACCGAGGCGGCGCTCGCGACCTGAGTCGCAAGCGCCTTGACTTGTCCCTGAGTTGCTTCGGGAGGGAGCAGGCCGTTTCGGGCAACCCCCTTGATGATCTCGGCGCCGTCCTCGACCGAGTCGACGATCGCGCTCGCGTAGAGATCGCCCGCGACCTGGCCGTACTGCTTGGCGACCGGACCGGTCGCGCCGAGCTGCGCCTCAAGCTGCCCCGGGATCTTGCCCTGTTCGAGCGCCTTCCCGATTCCAGCCATGAGAGCGCCACCGATCGCGCCGCCGATCGCAGCGGCGGCGAAACCTTTCAGCGCGGTCCCCATGCCCGAGCTCGCCTGCTCGGCTCCGTCTGCCGCGCCCTCGGCCAGACCATCGCCGAGGGCGTCGCCCGCGCGATCAGCCTCGGCGGCGATGCGGTCGCCGCCCGCCTGCACGGCCGCGCGGGCGCGGGCCATGCCTGCGTCTGCGCCCGAGTCGTCGATCGTGACCGTGGCGGCGAGCTCGCCCACCATGAGCGCCATGGGGCCTCACCTCCTGCGGTGCGTGCCTCCCGTGGGGGAGGGTTCGGACGGAGGGGTGAGGACCCGCGCGAGGCGGGACTCGGCGGAGAGCAGGGCGAGGACGCGCACTCGCAGCCACCGCCAGGACCGGGCGTGCAGCAGGCCGGGGGTGCCTAGGTCGATGCCGTAGACCTCATGTAGATCCGCCTCGACGAGCGGCCACTCGGCGAGGATCTGCGCCCACGTCAGTGAGGCTTGCGGCCCTTCTTGCCCTTTGCGCGGGCGGGTGCCGTGCGGGTACTCGTACCACTCGTAGAGCCCCGACTCGGGGTCGAGCTCGCCGCACCCGATCGGTTCCGGCGAGCTGCCCGATTCGGGGCCAGACGAGAAGGGTCGCCGGCCGCGTTCCAGTACCGCTCTGCGGCGGTCTTGTCCTGCGCGATCCACACCATGGCGGTGATCGCGGCGTGCTTGAGCGCGGGCCACGGCACGGCGTCGGCGACCATCTCATCGTGGGCCGAGCCGAGTACCTCGCGGTACAGGTCTCGCTCGGCGGCGTCGCCGAGCACCTGCTCGTCGGCGCGCCCGCCGTCGGCCGCCACGGCGGCGGCGTTGATCAGGGCCTGGGTGCGCAGACCGATCTCAGCCGACGGGGCGGGCACGGTGTAGAGGCGCCCGGCGATGGGGAGTTCGAGCCGCTCGTCGAGCAGCTCGTCGAGAGCCTCGAACGCCATCAGACATCACCCCCCGCCTTGAGCGTCTTCGCCTCGGCGGCGGCGAACGTGCCACCGCCGGCGACCGGGTTCGTGATCTCGACGAGCGGACCCGAGCCGGTAAGCGTGACCTTGATCGTGTCGACCTCATCCGGGCCGCCGCCGTCCGGCTCCCACGTAACCAGTGCGGTGCCTTCCTGGGCGTCCGGGGCTCCGTTGCGGTCGTAGTAACGGACCCGTACGTACGATGCGGCGCCGAACGAGCGCGACGCCTTCCTGAGCGCTTCCTGCGCTGCGTTGAACACGCCGGTCGTCGGGTGCGCGCGGTGCGCGAGGGTTGTCTCGATCGACCACGCGAGCATGGTCACGGCCTGCTCGCTCCACCCCTCGGCGTCGTAGGTGGTCACTTCCTGCTGAGTGGGTTCGATCTTCGGAGTGAACTCGGTGACCCCGGGGACCAATGCCCACGCCGGGGTACCGGGCGTCGTGCTCATATCCAGTTCGAGGCGGTACCGGCGCGCGAGCGCGGTCACTGTCTCGGACGGGGGCGTCGGGGTGCTCAACGGCGCCTCCTTCTATTCGAGATGGGGGCTCGCGCGGTGCGCGCGGGCGTAGTAGTTGGCGGTCCGCTCCCAGCGGCCCGAGGCGTCGGTGCCGATCGGGGCGGCCGAGACGCGATAGACGAGCTGCACCGGGACGGCCCCGAACCGGTGCGGGCCGCTGCCGTGCAGCAGCTCGTGCACCTGGTCGTCGAGTGCGTCGACCTCGCGCGGGTCCGCGCCCGCGCGAGTGCGCACCTGAATTCCGGTGGTCGTGTCGGTCAGCACCGGGGAGTCGGTGACGGGGTAGGCGGACAGGCAGATGACGCGGTCGGGCGCTGGGAGAAGGGCGGCGATGGTGATCGCGGTCTCGCCGACGGCGTACGGGCCGTCGGTGCGATACGTGCCGAGGCCGGCGCCGTGCAGTAGGCGGGCGAGGCCGTGGAGCAGGTCGAATGTGTAGTTCATTGGATGAGGTGTCCTAGGTAATGCCTATGCTCTGCGTCATGGCTCAAGGAAGACCCGACATCCCAATGCCCCTGCAACGTGCACTACTTGTCGAGGCGGGGCATCGCTGTGCCATCCCGACGTGCAGACAGTGGCCAACAGAGTTCGCGCATATCACGCCATATAGCCGGGTGCAGGAGCACACCTTTGAAAACCTGATCGTTCTCTGCCCGACGTGTCATTCGCGCTACGACCAGACCAAGGAGATCGACAGAAGGGCGATGCTTCAGTACAAGGCGAACTTGGAAGTTATGAATCATCGCTATACCGACGTCGAGCGCCAACTCTTGAAGACGTTCATCGATGGTCCCCCAGGAGTGCCCTCGCTGAAGCAAATCGCTGAGGAGAGAGCAAAGATGGAAAGGGACAGGGATGCTGGGAGGGGGCACATTAGTGAGTCGGTGTTGCACATGATGGAGGAAGCTGCTGCTCAGCCCATCAGGATTCCTGCGAGCCTCCGTTGGATGATCTCGAACCTCATTGATGACTTCCTTGTCGAGACAGAGGCGGCTGAGAACACTTGGGGAGCTCTTGAAGCTGGGGACTTGCACACGATAGTTGTGCGATTGACAGATAAGGGAGTCCAGTTCATTGAGCGGTGGGCTTCCGCTCAACCGATCTAGTTGAGCGCTCGCTGAATCTGCACGGCAATCAGTGCCCGTACCCCGACCGCGGTCTCGGGAAGCACGCTTTCGAGATACTTCGCAGACCGGCCGGGTGAGTGCCGGGCGGTCATGTCCTCATGGACGCGGGCTGCGTATGGGGTGTCGTACGAGACGGCGGCGGTCATCTGCTGCTCGTCGACCGACGTCGCACCCGAGCGTTCGAGGGTGCCCTCGGCGATCGGCACGCGCTGCCTGCTCGCGGCGAGGACGTGCTCGGCGCCGAGCAGCAGCCCCCGGGCCGCGGCCTCGCGGATCGCGGTCGTGGCGGCGTCACCGTTCCAGCGCAGTCGGGCGCGGCTCATTCGCACATCACCTCCGTGGACGCGGGGACCGGTAGGCCCGGGGCTGTGTGGACTGCCGTACTGATCGCCGTCGTGATCCGGCCGCCGGGCAGCGTCACGCGCGAGCCCGCCGGACAGTCCAGACCGGGGGCGGCGATGATCTGCGCGGTGCTCGTGACCTCGCGGCCGTCGGCGGCGCGCGTCATACGCACGGCCTCGCCGACGAGCGCGGGATGCTCGACGAGCGGCCCGTACGTCGGGCCGTACGCGCCGTCGCCGAGGTAGGGCTCGATGCCGATCCGGTGCCGCAGCAGGGACGGCGGAATTCGGGTCACCACTGCTGCACCTCACCCGGAGTGAGACCGGCACGCAGCAGCGCGCGGGCCGCTCGGGGGGCGAGCTCGACGCCGGACGCGCCCGCCGTCGAGGCGGCTCGGCCGGACAGGCTGACCGGGCCGATCGAGACCGAGTCCCATCGGCTTTGAGCCCCAATGCCGTCGTCGCCAGCGGCGAGCCAGAACTCGACCTGCGCGCACGTCGCCGAGCCGAGCGCGGCGACGATCTCGGAGTCGGTCGGGTCGCCGTCGTCGTCGACCGGGTAGATCGCGGTCAGCAGTGCCGAGTCGATGTCCTCGCCCGCCCGCGCGATCAGTCGCTCGGCGTCAGCCGGGGCAGGGGCGCCGAGCCATGCGGCGAGCTGCTCGGGGGTGGTGTAGGGCTGTCGGGCCAAGGTCACCCCCTCGCGCGGCGGGAACCAGAACGGCCCGCCGACTCGTCGTCTGGCGGGCCGTCCGGCTCGGTGTCGGGCGTCTCGCCCGGCGGTTCGTCGTCGAGGGGCTCGACGGTGTAACCGGCTCCCTGGCAGTAGCCGATGATCGCGACGTCGTCCGTGGTGGCGGTGCCGTCGATGAAGTGGAGACCGCCGGGGCCGTCTCCGGTGTAGTCGGTGACAGGGGCGGTGATGCGCACGTTCATTGGCATCACGCGCTCTTGATGTTGCGCAGTACGGCCGCGGCCTTGGTCGCCTTGAGAACCGGGGCGAGCGGCCCCATCTCGACCTCGCCGAGCTTGACGGCGCCCGAGCTGTTGAAGTCGGGAAGCCACGACTGCACGAGCGGGACCGAGGCGACCGAGGCCCCGTGGAATCCGTCGAGCCCGTACCGGATCGCGTACAGGTCGCCGAGTCCGGTCACGTTGCCACCGGTACCGGCGCCGTCGGGGTCACGGGTCACGAGCCCGATCACGTCGGCGTTGCTGCCCGCCTTGGACTTGAGGTCGATCAGGGGGATGCCGTTGTACGCGACGACCGGACGGCCGAACGCGTCCGTGCCCTTGTCGAGCTGATCGGTCCACGCGGCGATGGCCTTGAACAGCGCGAGCGTCTTCCGGTTGCCGTAGATCACATCCGGGGTGTCGTCCATGGACGCGAGCCACGAGTCGATGTGACGCTGCGCGGCCAAGGCCGCCGCCTTGTCGATGATCGCCGTCCAGTCGAGGAACCCGGACGCGACGCCGTTCGCGAGCGGCAGGTACTCGGTGTCGGTGCCCGTGAGGATCTTCGACAGTCCGTCGAACCCGTTGGTGTCGGTTGCCTTGTCGCCGTTTATCACGGCGTCGGCGAACCGCGCGCGGGCCGCCTTGATCTTCTGGCTCATGTTGAGGGCGACCGCGCCGGACGCTGCCGCGCCGATGCGGGCGATCACCCGGTCGACTCGGAAGCTACCGCCGAGCGGAACGAGGTCGACGGTGTAGCGCTGCGTCTGGACCTCGGCCGGGGTGTACTCGGAGTTGAGGGGGCGGAACTCGGCGTTCGCCTGTGTGATCAGGCGCCGGTACCCGTAAGTGAGGGTGTCGCCGCCGCCGGTCGGGTTGACGGTGTTGTCGAAGGTGAGTCGGTCGAGGATGTCCGAGCTCTTGCGGAACTCGTCGATCACGGTCAGGTCGAGGTCGTCGGTCGCGTTGTTCCGCGCCTCGGCGAGGGAGGTAGGCAAATCGTTTCTCCTTGGCGGGTCAGCCGCTGGTCATGCGGGCGGCGACGGCGTCGTGCAGGGTGGTCGCGCGTCGCTCGCCAGACGGCGGGCCGTTGAACTCGCCGCCCCCTCGGGGCGGGGTCGGGGTGGCGCGGTAGAGGTCGGGGTCGGCGTCCACGGCCGCCTTGATCGCGGCGGTGAGCTTGTCGGCGAACCCGCTGTCGAGCGGGTCGAGGTCGGCGACCGAGGCGAGGAACGAGCGGGAGTTGAGCAGGCGGTCGCCGCGCGCTCCTTCGTCGGCGGCGACCCGGGCGACGGCGAGCTCGACCCGCGCGGTCCGGAGCTCGGCGGCGTGCTCGGAGAGCAGCCGGTCGCGCTCGGCGACGGCGGTGGCCAGGGCGGCGGGGTCCTGCTCGTTCTCGCCGCCGGGGTTGAGTGCCTTCGTCACGGCGTCGAGAGCGGCGCGCAGTTCGTCGCGCTCGGCCGCGACCTGCTCGGCGCGGGTCGTCGCTTCGGCGAGCTGCTGCTCGGCGGCCGGATCGGCGGCCGGCGGCGCGCCCGGGGCGGGGTTCGGGTCACCGGACGGCGGGGCGGCGGGGTCGCCGTCCTCTCCAGAGCCGCCCTTGATGGGCCAGATCGGGCGCCCGTCTCGGCGGTAGCCGAGGGCGCGGTCGCCGGTACGCGGGTGCACCGGCAGGGTGTCGTCGAGGATGTGCTCGGGCATGAGTGCTCGGCCCTCCGAAGGCGTCGTGCGGGCATGGAAAAGGGCCGTCCCGACGGGACGGCCCTGTGAGTGGGAAAGGGGTGCGGCTACTGCTCGGGCCGCGCAGCGGCGGCGTAACCACGAACCCAAGCAGCGGTGAGCCGCGCGTCGTTGAAGCGGGGGCAGGCGGTCGCCGGACGACCGGCCCGCGCGGCGGCGAAACCGGCCTGCCGAGCCCGCAGCGCATCCTCGCGGAAGCCCAAGCGACCACCCCCTAGGCACTGGACGCCCCGGCGGCGGGGGAGGCGCTGCCGGGGGAGCGCTAGTTGTCCCCGGCGGCGCCGGTCTTGCGGACGATCAGCACCACGACGGCGCGGGCGTGGTTGGCCACGGCACGCAGGTGGTCGCGGATGGTCTCCGCCTCCCGCTTGGCCTCGGTGCCGCAGGGCGCGAACGGGTCGGACGCGACGGCGACGATCGAGACGGTGCCCAGCGCGATCGGGATGGACTGACTGATGAGCTCGAACATGGGTTTCCCCCCGTTGAGTTGCGATCGGTGGTGGTGCGCGCCGGGCGCCTCGGCACCTACTCAGGATCACGGCAGGGGAAACAAGATCGCAAAGCGCTTGCCACGCCTCGCGGAGAGCTTTCGGGGTGGAAGGGCTTGTTACGGTGCAAGCAC
>NZ_JBSHDU010000084.1:0-36144 GCF_053616475.1 Streptomyces sp. NPDC055815
GGGGGGGGCGCGGGGGGGGGCCCGGGGGGGTGGGTGGGGGGGGTTCGGGGTTGGGGGGGGGGTCCGGCCCCCCCCGCCCCTTCCGCGTGTCCGCGCCCTACAGCGCGGGGTAGTCGATGTAGCCCTCGGGGCCGCCGGCGTACATGGTGGCGGGGTTCGGGGTGGCGTAGGGGCCGTCGGTCTTCAGACGGGCGGGCAGGTCGGGGTTGGAGATGAACAGCCTGCCGTACGCGACGAGGTCGGTGGTGCCGTCCTCGATCAGGGCCAGGGACTCGGCGCCGGTCGGGTCGGCGCCGGTGGCCGGGTTGAGGATGAAGGTGCCCGCGAAGCGCTTGCGCAGGTCCAGGACGAGCGGGCGTCGCTCGGGGCCGGTCTCCAGGACGTGGAGGTACGCGATGCCGACGGGCTCGATCGCGGTGAGGAGCTGGGTGTAGAGCTCGTCGGTGTCGGTCTCGCTGATGTCGTTGAGGGTGTTGGCCGGGGAGATGCGCAGGCCGGTGCGCTCGGGGCCGATCTCGGCGGCGACGGCCTTGACGACCTCGACGGCGAACCGGATGCGGTTCTCGACCGGGCCGCCCCACTCGTCGGTGCGGTGGTTGGAGCCGGAGGCGAGGAACTGCTGGATCAGGTAGCCGTTGGCGCCGTGGATCTCGACGCCGTCGAAGCCGGCCTCGACGGCGTTGCGGGCGGCGGAGGCGAAGCCGGCGATCGCCTCGTGGACCTGGTCGCCGGTGAGCTCGCGCGGGGCGACGTAGTCCTTGGGGCCCTCGTGGGTGTAGACCTGGCCGGCGGCGGCGATCGGCGAGGGGCCCACGGGGTGGAGGTCGCCGTCGAGGAGGTCGGGGTGGCCGATCCGGCCGGAGTGCATGAGCTGGGCGAAGATCCGGCCGCCGCGCTCGTGGACGGCGGTGGTGACCTCGCGCCAGGCGGCGATCTGCTCGCGGCTGTGGAGTCCGGGGGTGTTGGGGTAGCCCTGGCCCTCGGGGACGGGCTGCACGCCTTCGCTGATGATCAGGCCGGCGGAGGCGCGCTGGGCGTAGTACTCGGCGACGATGGCCGGCGGGGTGCCGTCCTGGCCGTTGGCCCGGCTGCGGGTCATGGGGGCCATCGCGATGCGGTTGGCGAGGCGGGTACCGGCGAGGTCGATCGGGTCGAATGCAGTGGTCACGGCTGTCCCTCACAGGAATATGTGGTCGGCCAACTAATTGGGCCGATGCCACTGTAACCCATTCATTGGCCGACCAAGGTAATCTTGTGGCAGAGCCGTCCCGAGGAGCCCGCATGTCAGGAACCGACCCCGTCTGTACCGCCCCGTCCCCCGGACCGCAGCCCTCCGGCGCCTGCACCGGGACCGTCAGCCACACCCTGGCGTGGGTCGCGCGGCTCCACCGGATCGCCATGGGCCGGCGGCTGCGGGACCTCGGCCTCTACCCGGGCCAGGAGCTGATGATGATGCGCCTGTGGGACTGCGGGGCGGCCCGCCAGTCGGAGCTGATCCAGTCGCTCGGCCTCGACCCCTCCACGGTGACGAAGATGCTCCAGCGCATGGAGCAGTGCGGCTACGTCCGCCGCAGCCCGGACCCGGCCGACCGGCGCGCGGTCCTGGTCGAGGCGACGGAGCAGGGCCTCGCCCTGCGCGCCGGGGTCGAGGGCGCGTGGGCGGACCTGGAGGAGAGCACCCTGGCCGGGCTCGCCCCCGCCGACCGGGCGGAGCTCGCCCGGCTGCTCGGCCTCGTGGGCGAGAACCTGGCGAAGGAGGCGGGCGAGGAGGGCGGCACCTGCCCGACGGGAGCGGGCGCCGCCTGCTGACGGCCCCCCGGCCCCGCGGGCGCCGTGCCGGGCGGGGCGCCGTCTCGCTGGACGCCCGCGGGTCCGGGCGGGGCGCCGTGTCGCTGGACGCCCGCGGGTCCGGGCGGGGCGCCGTGTCGCTGGACGCCCGCCCCGGACCGGGTTCTCGTGGCGGTCAGCCCGCCAGGATCTCCAGGACGCGGTCCACGTCCGCCGCCGTGTTGTACAGGTGGAAGGACGCCCGCAGATTGCCCGCGCGCGCCGAGAGCAGGACGTCCGCCGCGCGCAGGGCGTCCGCCCGGTCCCCGAGGCCGGGGACGGCGACGACTGTCGAGTCGTCCATGACCGGCGCGTGCCCGAGGGCGAGGAGCCCGGAGCGGAAGCGGGCCGCGAGCCCCTTGTCGTGGGCCTCGATCCGCTCGATGCCGATCTCCTCCAGGAGGGCGAGCGAGCGGGCCGCCCCGTGGTACGAGAGGAAGGCCACGGGCTCGTCGAACCGGCGGGCGGAGCGGGCCAGTTCGCGGACCGGGCCGTAGCTGTTCACCCACAGCTCCTCGCCCGTGACCCAGTTGGCGTGGATCGCGAGGAGCGAGCCCTGCGCCTCCTCGGTGACGGTGAGGAAGGACGCCCCGCGCGGACAGAGGAGGTACTTGTAGCCGCCGGCGACGGTGTAGTCCCACTCCCCCG
This sequence comes from Streptomyces sp. NPDC055815, assembly GCF_053616475.1. Classification (NCBI taxonomy): domain Bacteria; kingdom Bacillati; phylum Actinomycetota; class Actinomycetes; order Kitasatosporales; family Streptomycetaceae; genus Streptomyces; species Streptomyces sp. NPDC055815. Next base: position 2,476 of record NZ_JBSHDU010000084.1, read on the forward strand.
CGTGCAGCGGCAGCCAGCCCGCCGACTGGGTGGCGTCCAGGAGGGTGCGCGCGCCGTGGGCGGCGGCCGCCTCCCGTATCGCCGCGAAGTCCGCCGTGCGGCCGTCCGCCGACTGCACGGCGGAGAAGGCGACGAGCGCGGTCTCGGGGCGGACGGACTCGGCGAGCCGCTCCAGGGGCGCGAAGCGGGTCTTGAGGTCGCCGCGGATCGTGAAGGGGGTGATGACGGAGGAGAACTCACCCTCGGGGAACAGGACTTCGGACCCGGCGGGCAGCGACTGGGCGATCATCCCGCAGTGGACCGCGACCGAACTGCCCACGGCGACGCGCTCGGGGGCGACGCCGGCGATCCGGCCGAAGGCGGCGCGGGCCTCGTCCACGATGGCGAAGCTGCCGGCGCCGTCGGGGCGGCCGTCGGCGGTCTCCTCGGCGAGCAGGGTGATCGCCTCGATGGTCCGGCGGGGCAGCAGGCCGCAGGCGGAGGTGTTGAGGTAGGTCTTCTTGGGCGCGAACTCGGCGCCGCCGAGCGGCTGGTCAAGGGAATCCATGCCCCCACCCTGGATTCCCCGCGATCGCCCGTCAATGGAGATTCGACCGCGGGGAAACCCCAAGCCGCGCTTATCCGCGCAGGTCAGAGGCTGTACGGCGCGGGCAGGCGGCACGGAGGTCCGGCCCGCCGTACAGGCCGTCAGGCCTGCGGGACCTCGCACGCGCCGTCCGGGCCGCAGACCTCCGCGTCGGTGCCGACGGGCTGGAGGACGCGGCCCTGCCAGGCCTGCTCCAGGGCCTGGGTGAAGACCTCGGCGGGCTGGCCGCCGGAGACGCCGTAGCGGCGGTCGAGGACGAAGAACGGCACGCCGTTGGCGCCGAGTTCGGCGGCCTCGCGCTCGTCCTCCCGTACGGCCTCGGCGTAGGCGGTCTCGTCGGCGAGGACGGTACGGACCTCGGCCTCGTCGAGACCGGCCTCCACACCGAGCGCCACCAGGGTCTCGGCGTCGAAGACGGAACGCTCCTCGGCGAAGTTGGCCCGGTAGGCCAGGTCCAGGAGCTCGCTCTGGCGGCCGCGCTCCTTGGCGAGGTGCAGCAGCCGGTGGATGTCGAAGGTGTTGCCGTGGTCGCGGCCGTCCGTGAGGTAGGCGAGGCCCTCGGAGTGCGCGTTGGACGCGACGTGCGCCTCCATGGCGCGGGCCTCGTCGAGGGTGCGGCCGTACTTCTTCGCCAGCATCTCCAGGACGGGGCCGGTGTCGCCCTTGGCGCGGTGCGGGTCGAGCTCGAAGGAGCGGTGCACGACCTCGACGTCGTCGCGGTGGGCGAAGGCCGCGAGCCCCTTCTCGAAGCGGGCCTTGCCGATGTAGCACCAGGGGCAGGCGATGTCGCTCCAGATCTCGACGCGCATGTGACTTCTCTCCGAGGGGTTGCCGGTGGGGTGTACGGGGGTGTGTACGCCGGGGGGAACGCTCCCGTCGGCCCGGTTCATTCCGTTTCGGGCCCCGGTGTGATCCGGAGCACCGGGTGTCAGCCCGTACCGGCGCCCGTCAGACGGTTGAAGGAGGCCCGGTAGGCGCTCGGGGTGAGGCCCGTGCGGCGCAGCGGGTGCCGGCGGAGGGAGTCCGCCGTGCCGAGGCCGCTCGCCCGGGCCGGCCGGTCCATCGGGAGGGAGGTGGTCTCCAGGAGTTCCTTCGCCCGCTCGACGCGCTGGTGGAGCAGCCACTGGAGCGGGCTGACGCCGGTCTCCGCAGGTCTGGCCCCCGGCCTCCCGGGGCTCCTGGCCGCCCGTACGGTGCAGGGCGTGGCGGCGGCCGTGATGCTGCCGGCCTCGCTCGCCCTCGTACGGGAGGCGTACGGCGATCCGGCGCGGCGGGCCCGTGCGGTGTCGCTGTGGGCGGCGGGCGGCACGGTCGCGGTGGCGCTCGGCCCGGTCGCGGGCGGGGCGGGGCGAGCTCTGCGACCCAGCTCCTGGAATCGGCACCGGTGCTGACGGTGCGGGTACAGTCCTGGGCCTCGTTGTGGGCATTCGTTCCGCAGGGCGGAACGGGTGGGCACAACGGACGGCGCCCCTTGCCGGGCCGAGGCTCCCGCGTCTGAACCCGCACCGGATGCGCGACGCCCCTCGGGTGCGGGTCGGGGCAGGGGGCGGAGGCGTCGCCGCGGGCGCCGTCCCGTGTGCCCACCCGTCCCGCCCTGCGGGACGCCTGCCCACACGGCGGGGGCACCGCGCGGCGGTGGCGGCCGGCTCGGTGAACGTCCTGTCGGCGAGGGTGGCCGCGCGGTACGGGGCGCGGCTGCCCATCGTGGTGGGCCAGACGGTGGCCGTGGCCGGGCTCCTCGGCCTGCTCACGGTGGACGCGGACTCCTCGCGGGTGGCACAGGCCCTGCTCCTCGTGCCGCTCGCGCTGGGCGCCGGTTCCTCCCTGCCGCCGCTGATCGCGGCGATGATGGAGGCCGTCCCTGCGGAGCGGGCGGGCACGGCGGCGGGGCGGCGTGCTGAACGCGATCCGGCAGACGGCGGGCGCGCTGGCGATCGCGGTCTTCGGCTCCCTCGCGGCCCGGGACATGGCGACGGCCCTGCGCACGAGCCTGCTGATCAGCGCCGGCCTGCCGGCCCTGACGACCGTGCTGTCGCTGCGGCTGCCGCGCCGTGACCGCAAGACGGCCTGAGCGGCTTTGGTGAAGTCGGCTGCTGATCTTTCTCCGTGGCCGGCCAGTCGCACGACGCCGCAGCGGTCCAGGTCCGCCCCTGAGGGACGCTACGAAGCGTTCCCCGGTGCGCTCACGGCTTCCAGCAGCGCGGTGACGGTGTCGTTGTACGGGGTGGGGATGCCGAGGCGGGCGCCCGCGCGCACCACCGCGCCGTTGCGAGCGTCGTATTCCAGCTCACGGCCTGCCAGGCGGTCCCACAGCATGCTGCTGCCGGACTCGGGCGGCATCGCTCGCAACCGGGCCATGACTTGGTCGGCCAGGTCATCGGGAAGGCGCGCGCCTGACGCGGTGGCAACCTGCCGCGCCTCCTCCACCAGCGCCCGTCCCAACTGGGCGATGCGCGGATGGGCGAAGACCGGCATCCGTTGCATCGTCAGCGCAGTGACGGCGCCGTTCGCCGTGTTCAGGCACAGTTTCGTCCAGGCAGCGGTGACGAAGTCGTCGGTTGGCGTGACCTCGATACCGCTGTCCTGACACAGGGCCGCGAACTCGGCGCCGTCATCGCCCTCGGGCACGGTGAGCCGTGGCCGGTCGAACAGCCGGATCCGGCCGCGGCGTTGCGACTCGGCCGAGATCTCCACCACGGCCGGAAGGACGCGGGCGGCGCCGACCAGCGGCGCGACGCGCTCACGGTGCTCCACGCCGTTCTGCAGCACCACGACCCGGGTACCCGCACCGCACAGTCGGCTGAGCCACGGTCCCGCTGCGGCCGTCTGATGAGCCTTGGTCGCCAGCACCACCCACTCCACTGTCGACACCTCGGAGGGGTCGGTAACCTCAGGAACAGACGCCTCCAGAGCCGATCCGTCGGGCCGTGCGATGCGCAAGCCGCCCAACGGCGAACGCACGCAAGCGGTCACCTCCGCCCGCCCGGTCGCCATCAGCTCCGCGGCCACGACGCCGCCCACCGCCCCCACACCCACTACCGCAACCTGTGTCACGTCCACCGAGCCTACTTGTACCGAGATCGACTCGAAGAACGCTGCCGCGCAGGGGGAGAGCTGGAGAGGTGCGCACCGCGAGCAGCCCCCGCCCACCTCGTATCCGAACCGCAGCCCATATCACCGAGACCGCTTCAGGCCCCCTTGCGGTACTGGCCGGGTGCCACCCCGTACTCCCGCTTGAAGGCCTTGGCGAAGGCGAACTCCGAGGAGTAGCCGGAGCGTTCGGCGACCGCGCGGAGGGGCAGGTCGTCGGAGCGGAGGAGGCGGCCCGCCGTGGTCATCCGCCACCAGGTGAGGTACGCGAGGGGCGGCCGTCCGACGAGGGCGGTGAAGCGGCGGGCGAAGGCCGCGCGGGAGAGGCCCCCGAGCGCGCCGAGCTCCTCGACCGTCCACGCCCTGGCGGGGTCGCCGTGCAGGGCGCGCAGGGCGCCGGCGACGGCCGGGTCGCTGAGCGCGGCCGACCAGCCGGTGGAGCGGTCGGCGCGTTCGGTGAGCCACCAGGTGCGCAGCAGGTACAGGAGCAGGGTGTCGAGGAGGGCGGGGACGATCGCGTCGGATCCCGGCTGGGGTTCGGCGAGTTCGGCGCCGAGCAGGTCGACGGCGGCCCGCAGCCGGGGGTGGGAGCCGACCCGTGCGGGGAGGTGGACGTACGGGGGCAGGTCGGTGAGCAGGGGGTGGGCGCGGGCCCGGCTGAGCTGGTAGGCGCCGCAGAGCAGCAGGGTCTCCTCGGCGCCGACGGGCCCCCGGTCGGGCCGGGTGGGCCAGGAGCCGTCGGGGGCGGGCAGGGCGTCGACGAGCGGGGTGTCGGGCCGGTCGGCGAGGCCGTGTCCTGTGCCGTGGGCGAGGAGGACGACGTCGCCGGGGCCGAGCCGGACGGGGGCGCCGTCGTCCGGGGGCAGCAGCCAGGCGGTGCCCTGGAGGACGACGTGGAATCCGGCGCCCTTGCTCGCGGGGAAGCGGAAGCCCCAGGGGGCGAAGCGGACGGTGCGTGAGGAGTGGGGGCGCCCGGTGCGCATGGCGGCGATGGCATCGCTCAGTACGTCCATGACCTGAACGGTAGCGCGCGAGACGATCGGACATGACGGGGAGTCGAGGGGACATGGATCGTCTTCCTCCTGGCTCCTAACGTCGGGGGCATGACGACAACAGGCATGACGACGAAGGCAGTTCTGTTCCACGAGCTCGGCGGGCCCGAGGTGCTGAAGGTCGAGGAGGTGCCGCTGCCGGAGCCGGGTCCCGGTGAGGTGCTGATCCGGGTCGAGGCGATCGGACTCAACCGCGCCGAGGCGCTGTTCCGCGCCGGCACCTACTACTACCCGGCGACGCTGCCGGGTTCGCGGCTCGGTTACGAGGCGGCGGGCGTGGTCGAGGCGGTCGGCGCGGGGGTCACCGCGTACGCCCCGGGCGATCCGGTGATGGCGGCGGCCAACTTCGAGTTCGGGACGTACGGCGTGTACGCGGAGCGGGTGGTGCTCCCCGAGGAGTACGTGGTGGCCCGGCCGGCGGGGGTGGACGCGGTGACGGCGGCGGCGGTGTGGCTGGGCTACTTCACCGCGTACGGCGGGATGGTCCTGACCGGCGGGCTGCGCCCCGGCGACCACGTGGTGATCACGGGCGCGTCGAGCGGGGTGGGGACGGCCGCGATCCAGACGGCGCTGCGGATCGGAGCCGTACCGATCGCCACGACCCGCGGCGAGGACAAGCGGAAGCGGCTCCTCGACCTGGGGGCCGCGCACGTGATCGCCACCGACACCGAGGACCTGGTCGACGAGGTGCGGCGGATCACCGGCGGCAGGGGCGCGGACCTGGCGTTCGACGCGATCGGCGGGCCCGGCTTCGCCCGCCTCGGGGACGCGCTGCGGACCGGCGGCACCGCCGTCCTGTACGGCTGGCTGGACCCGCGCCCGGTCGAGCTCTCCCGGAACTGGCCGCTGGCCACGCACACGTACGCGAACGGGGCCCTGGCCAGGACCGAGGAGGGCCGCCGGCGCGCGGCGGGGTTCATCGGCTCGGGGCTGCGGGACGGCTCCCTGGCGCCGGTGATCGCGGAGACCTTCGAGGGTCTGGAGCGGATCACCGACGCCCATCGGCTGATGGAGTCGAACACGCACTTCGGGAAGATCGTCGTGCGCGTCGGTTCCTAGCGCCTCGGCACTCCCAGCGGGTTGCCGTCGCGGAGTTCCGGCGGGAGGAGGTGGTCGGGCGTCGACTGGTAGGTGACCGGGCGCAGCCAGCGCTCGATCGCGGTCGCGCCGACCGAGGTGGAGGTGGAGGTGGTGGCCGGGTAGGGGCCGCCGTGATGCTGGGCGGGTGCGACGGCGACGCCGGTGGGCCAGCCGTTGACGAGGACGCGGCCGGCGAGGGGCGTGAGTTCGGCGAGCAGCGGCGCGGCGGCCTCGTCCTCCTCGGCGATGTGCAGGGTGGCCGTGAGGTTGCCGGGCAGCAGGCTGAGGGCGGCGGTCACCTCCTCGCGGGTGGAGTAGCGGGCGACGACGGTGACCGGTCCGAAGCACTCCTCCAGGAGGAGGTGGTGGCCGCCGTCGGCGAGCGCGGCGGCGTCGACGGCGAGGACGCCCGCGCTGACGGTGTGGGCGCCTCCCGCGCCGGGCGTCACCGGGGTGTCGACCCCGGCGAGCGCGGCGCGCTCGGCGACCCCGGCGACGAAGGCGTCCCGCATCCGGTGGTCGAGCATGACGGCCGGTTCGGTCTCGCTGACGGCCGCGGTGAGGGCGTCGAGGAAGCGGTCGCCGTCCGCTCCGCGGGGGGCGAGGACGAAGCCGGGCTTGGTGCAGAACTGGCCGACGCCGAGGGTCATGGAGCCGGCGAGGCCCGCGCCGATCTCCTCGGCGCGCTCCGCGGCGGCGGCCTCGGTGACCACGACCGGGTTGAGGGAGCCGAGTTCGCCGTGGAAGGGGATGGGGACGGGCCGGGTGACGGCCGCGTCGAAGAGGGCCCGGCCGCCGCGGATGGAGCCGGTGAAGCCGGCCGCGGCGACGAGCGGGTGGCGGACGAGTTCCACGCCGGCGTCGAAGCCGTGGACGAGGACGACGACGTCCTCGGGGAGCCCCGCCTTGGCGGCGGCCCGGCGCAGCAGGGAGGCGCAGAGCTCGGAGGTGGCCGGGTGGTCCGGGTGGGCCTTGATCACCACGGGGCAGCCGGCCGCCAGGGCGCTCGCGGTGTCGCCGCCGGGGACGGAGAAGGCGAGCGGGAAGTTGCTGGCGGCGTAGACGGCGACGACGCCGAGCGGGATCTTCCAGCGGCGCATGTCGGGCCGCGGCGGGGTGGCCGAGGGATCCGGGAGGTCGATCCGGACGTCGAGGAACCAACCGTCCTCGACGACGTCCGCGAAGGCCCGCAACTGGGCGGTGGTGCGGGCGAGTTCGCCGGTGAGACGGACGGGCCCGAGGGCCGTCTCGGCGTCGGCCGCCTCGACGACGTGCTCGCCGGAGGCGTCGAGGAGGTCGGCGGCGGTACGGAGGAAGGCGGCCCGCGCCACCCGGTCGGCCAGCGCCTCACGGGCTGCGTGCGCGGACCGGACGGCCCGGTCGACCTCCTCGACTGTGGCCTCCACCGCAACCTGCTCACGCGGCTTCCCCGTCCGGGGGTCCACACTCCACACTGGTTCTGCCGCCACCGCCACGCCCCTGTTCGCTATTCTGAACACAGTTCCCGTAGATGAACGCATCTGTGCGGGACTCTATTGACGGCCCGGCCGTCTCCACAAGGGCCCCGTTCGGCCGGGGTGGCCGGTGGGCGGCCGGACAACGGAAAAGGGGCGAGGGCCATGGCGACTGCCGACGCGGGTGGGGCGCAGGTGAAGTCCGCGGTACGGACCGTGGAGCTGCTCGAGTACTTCGCGGGACGCCCCGGGATGCACTCGCTCGCCGCCGTCCAGGAGGCCGTCGGCTACCCCAAGTCCAGCCTGTACATGCTGCTGCGCACCCTCGTCGAGCTGGGCTGGGTGGAGACGGACGCGACGGGCACGCGGTACGGGATCGGGGTGCGGGCCCTGCTCGTCGGCACCTCGTACATCGACGGCGACGAGGTGGTGGCCGCCTCCCGGCCCACCCTGGACCGGCTCTCCGACGACACCACCGAGACGATCCACCTGGCGCGGCTCGACGGCACCAACGTCGTCTATCTGGCGACCCGTCAGTCCCAGCACTATCTGCGGCCGTTCACCCGGGTCGGGCGCCGGCTGCCCGCGCACTCGACCTCGCTCGGCAAGGCGCTGCTCGCCACCCACAGCGACGAGCAGGTGCGCAAGCTGCTCCCGGAGACGCTGCCGGCGCTGACCGAGCACACGATCACCGACCGCGAGAGGCTCATCGAGGAGCTGCGCGTCATCCGCGAGCAGGGCTACTCGGTGGACCGCGAGGAGAACACCCTGGGGCTGCGCTGCTTCGGCGTCGCGATCCCCTACCGGACCCCGGCGCGGGACGCGATCAGCTGCTCGGTGCCGGTGGCGCGGCTCACCCCGGCCCACGAGCAGATGATCAAGGACGCGCTGTTCGACGCGCGGGACCGGCTGACCCTGGCGACCCGCCGCCTCTGAGGCGCGCGGTCAGGCCCGGTCGGCGAGGGCCTTCTGCCACACCGGGCTGTCGACGTAGTGGTTGTCGTACTGCTCCGAGGAGGCCTTGATCTCCTCGAAGCTCGCCTCGCCCCGCATGACGCGGCCGAGGAGGCGCAGGTAGTCGAAGCGGGCCATGCCGGGCGTGAAGACGAAGAGGACGTCGGCCTCGGCGCCGGGCGCCGCCGCGAAGGCGTGCGGGGTGTGCGGCGGGACGAGGAGGAAGTCGCCCTGGTCCAGGACGGTCAGCTCCTCGCCGACCAGGACCTGGAGCGAGCCGCCGAGGACGAAGAACATCTCCGAGGCCCTGGTGTGGAAGTGCGCCGGGGCGCCGACCGCGCCCTTCGCGAACGAGGAGCGGTAGCTGGTGAGCTGCCCGCCGGTGGCGTCGGAGTCGGCGAGGAGGGTCATCACGCTGCTCGGGTCGGCGGTCGTCTCGGCGGTGGCGGCGCGGGTGAGGAGCGGGGCGAAGGTCTCGATCTCGTTCATGATCATTACTCTACCGAGTCATTGACCTCGTCCTCAGGGTCAATCGATCACCGAAAACACGGGTCAATCCGGGGTACGGAGAAGGGCCGGGCCGAGCGTCCGGCCGCGGCCGGGAGGAGGGTCCCTCCCCCGTGCGGCGGAGGCGGTTCACCGCTCGGCAGGAGGTGCCGGCCGGGGCCCGCGCGGGAGCGTGGAGCCATGACAGACACCGCGCACCTCCCCGCCCCGGCGCCCGCCGCCGGCCACCGCCCGAGCGCCGCCCGCCGGGCGCTGCGCGCCACCGCGATCCTCGCCTGCCTCCCGTACATCGCCCTCAAGATCGTCTGGGTGGCGGGCGGCAAGCTCGGCATCCCGGCCGGGAGCGTGCTCCTGGAGCACCCGCGGATGATGATGATCGCCAACGCGATCTCCGTCGTCGCCGACGTCCTCGTCGTCGTCCTCGCCCTGCTCCTCACCCAAGCCTGGGGCCGCCGCTTCCCCGCCTGGCTGCTCGCCCTCCCCATGTGGGCCGCGACCGGACTGCTCACCCCGATCATGGCCGGCTACCCGACACAGCTCGCGGTCGCCCTCGTCACCGGCGACGAGAAGGCCGCCGCACCCGCCGAACCCTTCCTGGACGAGTGGGTCTTCGGGATCGTCTACGGCGGGTTCATCCTCCAGGGCCTCACCCTCGGCACCCTCTTCTTCCTGTACGCCCGGGACCGCTGGAGCCCGCTGTGGCAGGGCCGGCTCGGCGAGCTCTCCGCCCGCACCGCCGGGCCCGGGGCGAGGGCCCTCGCCGTCGCCGGCGCGGTCGTCGCCCTCGTGCCCGCCACGCTGCACCTGCTGTGGGCGGCAGGCTCGACCACGGGCCTGTCCGCCCGGCTGATCGCCGAACGCGACTCCGACGACTACGTCCTGGAGGCCGACCGGTTCGTCTTCCTCGCCGTCGCCGTCGCCTTCACCCTCTTCCTGGTCCTGCGCCGGCCCGCCCGGCTCCGGGTCCGCACCACGCTCGCCCTGGCCTGGACGGCCTCGGGAGCGGTGGGCTGCTGGGGCGCCTACCTGTCGCTCGTCGCGCTGCTGCCCGATCCGGATCCGTCGAAGCACGTCCCCGGCCTCGTACAGCTGTCCTACGCTGGCGACATGATCACCGGGTTCCTTCTCGCCGCGTCCGTGGCCCTGTTCCTCCGACGGCGGAGCGCCGAGGCGTGAGACCGGTGACGGCCCTGTTCGGGCAGCGGGCCAGGCTGCGGTGGCTCCACCTGATCCTGGGCGGCGCGCTGTTCATGCCCTTCTGGATGGTCGGCACCCTGGTCATGGGGCCGCTGCTCGACGACGGCGGCCTCTTCACCGGCGGCCTCGGGGTGCAGTTCGGGGCGTACGCGGTGGGGCTGCCGCTCGCCGCGGTCGTCGCCCTCTTCCCGCTGGCCCGGCCCATGTCGGTGGCGGTGGCGCGGGCGCTGTGCGGGGTGGCGGCCGAGCGGTTCGCGGACGGTCCGGCGCGCGGCCGGGCGGCCCGGGCCCGGACGGCCGGCTGGTTCACCCTGCACCTGGGCGCCGGGGCGCTGATCAGCGGGGCGACGCTGGCCCTGCCGCCGTTCGCGGTCGCCGTCATGGCCCTGCCGTTCTCGCCGGGGCTCCGCGAGTCCGAACTCGGCCGGTACTGGGGGCTCGACCGGGCCTGGATCTGGGCGGCGGTGCCGGAGGGCCTCCTGATGCTGCTCGGGCTCGCCGCCGTCGCCGCCGCGACCGGGGCGCTGCTCGCCCGGCAGGCGCCCCGGCTGCTCGGGCCCAGCCCGGCGGACCGGCTCGCGGCGGCCGAACGCCGGGCCGCCGAGGCCGAGTCCCGCAACCGGCTCGCCCGCGAACTGCACGACTCCGTCGGCCACGCCCTGAGCGCGGTCACCCTCCAGGCGGGCGCCGCCCGCCGCGTCCTCGACGGCGACCGGGCCGACCTGGAGTTCGTACGGGAGGCGCTCACCGCCATCGAGGAGACCACCCGGCGCACCGTCGGCGAACTGGACTGGGTCCTCGGCCTGTTGCGCCGCGGCGAGGAGGTCGAGGAGGGCGTGGGCCCGGGGCTCGACGCCCTGGAGGCCCTGGTGCGGGGCGCGGGGCCGCGGGTGGAGCTGACCGTGGACGGCGCCCTGGGCCCCGTACCGGAGGCCCTGTCCCGGGAGGCCTACCGGATCGTCCAGGAGGGCCTGACGAACGCGGCCCGGCACGCGGGCGGCGCGCCCGTCACCGTACGGCTCGACGCCCGTACCGAGGAGTTGGAGATCACCATGGAGAACCCCCTGCCCGACCGGCCCCCGGTCACCCGGCCCGACGGCGGGCGCGGCCTGCGCGGGATCGCCGAGCGGGCCCGGCTGCTCGGCGGCACCGCCTCCGCCGGCCCGGCCGGTGCGGTGTGGCGCCTCGCGGTCAGGATCCCCCGGTGACCGCCCCCGTCAGGATCGTCCTCGCCGACGACGAACGGATGGTCAGGACGGCCCTGCGGGTCATCCTGGACGCGGAGCCCGGCCTCGAGGTCGTCGGCGAGGCGTCCACCGGCGCCGAGGCGGTGTCCGTGGTGCGGGCGGAACGGCCGGACGTCGTCCTCATGGACGTGCGGATGCCGGAGATCGACGGCATCCGGGCCACCGAGCAGATCCTCGCCGGGATGGCGGAGCCGCCGCGGATCGTGGTCGTCACGACCTTCGAGAACGACTCGTACGTGTACGACGCGCTGCGCGTCGGCGCGGCCGGCTTCCTGCTGAAGCGGGCGGCGGCCGACGAGCTCGTCAGCGCGGTACGGCTGGTCGCGCGGAGCGACTCCCTGCTCTACCCGGCGGCGGTACGGGGCCTGGCCGCCGAGCACGCCCGCCGCCGGCCGCCGGCGGCGCCGCCGTGGGTGGCACGGCTCACCGAACGGGAGGCGGAGGTCCTCCGCCTGGTGACGACGGGCCTCACCAACGCCGAGATCGCCGCCCGGATGGGCGTCGGCCCGGCCACGGTCAAGACGCACGTGGCGTCGGTCCTGTCGAAACTGGGGGCGCGGGATCGGACGCAGGCGGTGATCCTGGCGTACGAATCAGGCTTCGCGGGCACGACCTGAGGGGCCCCGTTGTGGACGCGCTTCCGCCGTTGTGGGCGCGCTTCCGCCCGTTGTGGGCCTGCGCCCCGCCGTTGTGGGCGCGCATCCGCCCGTTGTGGGCCGGCGCCCCGCCGTTGTGGGCAATCGTTCCGCTGGGGCGGAACGGGTGGGCACAACGGAACGGCGCCCCTTGCCGGGCCTAGGCTCCCGCGCCTGGACCCGCACCGGATGTGCGCCGCGCAAGGTGGTGCGGGTCCAGGCTCGGAACGCGGAGGCGCCGCGGGAGGGCGCCGTCCCGTGTGCCCACCCGTCCCGCCCCAGCGGGACGATTGCCCACACGGCGGTGGGCCGGGGCGCCGCCCAGCACGGCGCGGCGTCACACGGCGGCGGGGTACCGCCCAGCAGGGCGCGGGCGCACGCGGGGCGGAGGCGAAGCCCGCGGCACCGCCCAGCAGGGCGCGGGCCTCGCACGGGCCCAGCGCGGGGGCGGTCAGGAGCGCGTGGCCGTTGCGCAGGTGCTGCGGGTGGCCGTGATCGGGGACGTGCGGTCGTACGGGTCGATCGTGTCGCCGTCCAGGCCGGCCGCCGGACCTCCCCCGCCGAACTCCGGCCGGAAGTAACCCGTCACGTTCCCGCACCCGCCGTTCGTCATGTCCGTCTTGTACGACAGCAGACTGAACATCCCCTTCTCGGTGATCACCTTCGACGGATCGTCCCAGCTCACCACCGTCTCCCGCCGCACGATCACGCGCACGACCTCGTCGCCGCCGCCGGCCGGCGCGACCGGGTACACGTACGTGACGTCGGCGGTCACCTCCAGGGCCCCGAGTCTCCCCTCCCGGAAGCTCAGCCGGCCGCGGGTCTTCACCACGTCCCCGGCCGGGCGCGCCTGCGCCGGGTCGAAGCGGCTGAAGAGCAGCAGCGGGTCGTGGTCCTTGCCCGGGGTCCGCAGCGAGGTCGTCACGAAGGTGGTGACGTCCTTCTGGTGCGGGTTCATCAGGGCGATGGCCTTCTGCGGCCGTGTGCCGCGCAGCACCGAAGGGTCCAGGTTGGAGGCGGCGAGGAAGTCGCGGGTCCGTGCGAGCGCCCGTTCCACCTCGGCCTTCGACATCCAGCCGGTCGCCTCGGCGGGGGGCACGGTGATGCCGGCCGTGCCGTTCGCCCACCGGGCCGCCGGGGAGCCCCGGAAGGGTTCGTCGAGGGTGGGCCGTCCGCCCGGCTCGGCGGGAGGGGCCTGGTCCGGCCGCTCCGACTCCTGCGCGAGGGGCTTCCCGGAGGTGTCGCCGTCGCCGGACCAGCCGACGAAGCCGCCCGGGTCGACGGCCACGACGAGCAGCACGAGGGAGGCCACGAGCCCCGCCACGTACCAGCCCTTCCTCCGCCGGGGGCGCCCGGCGGTCGGGTGCGCGCGCCACGGCGTCGGCTCCGCGGGCCCGGCCCGCAGCCGGCCCGCGATCTCACGGGCCCGTGCGGACGGCTCCTTCGGCGCGTCGGCCGCGCCCTCGACGGAGGTCCGGAGGAACTCCTCCCACACCTCGTCCGGCACGGACGAACCGTCCTTGTCCCCACCCTTACTCACGCCGACTCCTCCCCCACGTGCCTCTCCGGCCCCTGCGCATGATCGTCGCACAGGCCTCCGACATGAAGGTTCGCTGAGAAACCGGCCACATCCGGAACGTCCGGTACTGGCCCGCTCGTCCCCAGAAGTGCGATGAACAAGACGATCAGGAACACGTCGGTCTTCGTCCTGATCCTGGTGCTCGCCCTGCTCGGGCGGGCCACCTGGGTGCAGGCGTACGAAGGCAAGGCGCTCGCGGACGACTCGAAGAACCGGCGGAAGACCATCGCGCAGTACGCGCAGCCGCTCGGGAACATCGTCGTGGCCGGCTCCCCGGTCACCGGCTCGAAGAGGACGGAGGGCTCGGATCTCGCGTACAAGCGCACCTACACGGACGGCGAGCTGTACGCGGCGGTCACCGGCTACAGCTCGCAGGCGTACGGCGCGACCCAGCTGGAGGGCATCTACTCCCCTGTCCTCGACGGCACCGACGACCGGCTGAAGAACCCCCTGGACGCCCTCACCCGCAAGCAGCAGGAGCCGGGCGCGGTCGTCACCACGATCGACCCGGACGTGCAGAAGGCCGCCTACCGGGCGCTCGGGAGCAAGAAGGGCGCGGCCGTCGCGATCGACCCGGCGACCGGCCGGATCCTCGCCATGGTCTCCACCCCGTCCTACGACCCGTCGAGGATCGCCGGGACGAACGACGGCGCGGCCTGGAAGGAGCTGACCACCGATGGGGACAAGCCGCTGGTGAACCGCGCGCTGCGGCAGCCGCTCCCGCCCGGCTCCACCTTCAAGCTGGTCGTCGCGGCCGCCGCCCTGGAGGACGGTCTGTACGGCTCCGTGGACACGGCGACGAAGAGCCCCGACCCGTACACCCTGCCGGGCACCCGGACCGTGCTGAGGAACGAGAACGCCTCCGCGCCCTGCGAGAACGCCACGATCCGCACCGCGCTCCAGTACTCCTGCAACAACGTCTTCGCCAAGATGGCCGCGGACCTGGGGCAGGACAAGGTGAAGGCGATGGCGGAGAAGTTCGGCTTCAACGACGCCGAGCTGGACGTCCCGGTCCGCGCCTACGCGAGCGTGTACCCCTCCGGCATGGACAAGGCGCAGACGGCCCTGACCGGCATCGGCCAGTTCGACGTGACGGCCACCCCGCTGCAGATGGCGATGGTGTCGGCGGCGATCGCCAACGACGGTCTGCTCGCCGCCCCGCACATGGTCTCGCAGGTCGTCGACTCCGACGGCGACGCGCTGAACTCGTACAAGGACGGGGACACCGAGCGGATCATCTCCTCGTCGACGGCCGAGCAGCTGCGCAGCGCGATGGTGACCGTGGTGGAGAAGGGCACCGGCACCAACGCGGCCGTGGCCGGCGCCGAGGTCGGCGGCAAGACGGGCACCGCGCAGCACGGCGAGAACAACAGCAAGACGCCGTACGCCTGGTTCACCTCCTACGCCAAGGACGCCTCGACCGGGAAGCAGGTCGCCGTCGCGGTGATGATCGAGGACTCGGGCGCGGCCCGCTCCGAGGTCAGCGGCAACGGCCTGGCGGCCCCGGTGGCGCAGAAGATGATGGAGGCGGCGCTGAAGTGACGGGGGGCGGGGGTCGATTGGCCGTCGGACCCCGTCACACGATATGCAGGGCACACCCCGTGATCCGCGTGCACATTCGAATCGCGGGGTGTGTCCTCGCCTGTATCCGTCCCGCGTTCGCGTCGTGGGGCGTGCCCCTGGGTCCGTCCCACGTTCGCTTCGTGGGGCGTGCCCCTGGGTCCGTCCCGCGTTCGCGTCGTGGGGCGTGCCCCGCCTGTATCCGTCCCACGGAGGACCGTCGTGCGTCTGCCCCGTTCCCTGTCCGGCTGGACCATGGCGGTCTTCGGCGTGCTCGCCGCCGCCCTGGGCGTGGTGGGCCTGGTCGCCCCGGACGCCCTGCTCACCGTCATGGGCTTCGAGCCGGTGCCCGAGGGCGCGCGGGCGGACGGGGACCACACCCTGGTCTTCCTGACGGCCTCGTCGATGGCGGCGCTCAACATGGGCGTCTACTACGTCCTGGCCGCCCTCGCCGACTGGAAGCCCTTCTTCCGCTGGACGGTCCCGTTCCGGCTGCTGACCTGCACCGTCTTCACCCTCGCGGTCGTCACCGGCCGTGCCCCGGCCGGCTTCATCGGCGTGGGCCTCTGGGAGGGGCTCGGCGCGCTGGTGACGGGGCTCGCGCTGCGGTACGAGAAGCGGGCGGCGGTGCCGGCATGAACGACCCCCTGACCGGGCCCGACCCGCTCGCAGGGCTCCAGGACATCGACTGGGCGTCCCGGCAGCACGCGTACGGACCCGCGGCGGACGTCCCGCGGCTGCTCCGCGCGCTGTACCGGCCGGACGAGGCCGCGGACGCGGCCGACACGCTCTTCATGAACGTGCACCACCAGGGCGGCTGCGTCGAGTCGGCCGCCGTGGCCGCCCTCCCGTTCCTCGTCCGCGCCGCCACGGACCCGGCCGTCGCGGCGACCGTACGGGTCGACCTCGTCGATCTGGTCGCCTGCGTCGCCGCCGAGGGCAACCGGGTCGAGCCCCGCTGGATCGCGCCCGGCTGGGCCGAGGCCTGGGACGCGGCCGCCCCCCACCTGCTGCCGCTGCTCCACGACCCCGAGCCCGAGGTGCGGACGGCGACCGTGAGTGCCCTCGAAGAGGCCCACGGACGGGCCGACCAGGCCCTCGCCGCCCTGTGGGCGCGGCACGCCCTGGAGACCGTGCCGGAGGTGCTCGGCGCGCTCGTGGACGCGGCCGGCGTGCTGGCCGGCCACGCGGACCGGGAGCGGGAGGCGACGCTCGCCCGGCTCCTCGCCCTGACGGCCCTGGACGCGGCCCCCGGGGAGCGGCTGCGGGCCGTGGCCGCGCTGGGTGCCGCCGGTCACGAGGGGAACCACGCGCGCGTGGTGGGCGAAGTACTCGAGGGCGGCGACCTCGGCGGGTACCGGGTCGCCGAGGCGGTGACGCTGCTCGGCGGGACCCCGGCGGAACGCATCGGTCATCTCATCCGGCTCCTCGGGAACCCCGCCGCGCCGACCCGGCGGCAGGCCCTGGAGGCGGCGGCCGGGGAGCTGAGCCGCAGGCGCTCGGCCGTCCCGCCGCTGCTGCCCGCCGTGGCGGAACTGCTCGCCGACCCCGAGCCCGACAACCGGCTCTTCGCCGCCGGGGTCCTCGGCATGTGCGGGACCGCCGCCCTGCCGTGGGCGGACCGGTTGGCCGCCATGACCGACGACGCGGGCGAGCCGTACCTGCCCGCGCAGGACCACGCCCTGTGGGCGCTGTCCCGGACCGGCGACCCGCGCTGCGCCGCCCCGCTGGCCCGCCGTCTCGCCGGGAAGCGGCTGGGCTTCGCGTACTTCTCGATGCACTCCGACGGCTGGTGGACGCACGATCCGAGCCTCAGCGAGACCCTCGGCCCGCTCGGTGCCCACGCGCGCGTACTCCTTCCGCCGCTGCGGGCGCGGCTGCGGCGCGCCCGGTCGGTCGACGCGGCGCGGGCGCTGTGCCAGTCCCTGACGTCCTGGGGTCCGGCCGCCGCGCCCGCGATCCCCGAGCTGTGCGCCCTCCTGAAGACCGACGCGGCCGTGTGGGCGGCCGAGGCTCTCGCCGAGATCGGCCCGGAGGCGTCGGCGGCCGTGGACCGGGACCGGCTGCGGGCCCTGATCGACTCCCCGCCCGAAGGGCAACCCTTCGCGCCGCGGGCCCTGGCCCGTGCGTACGGCAGGCTCACCGGCGACCGGGGGCCCGCGCTCCCGCTGTATCTGCCGCGGCTCGACGAGCCGTACGGGGAGGACCACGCGGCGATCGTGCTCGGCGAACTGGGCCCGGCGGGCGCGCCGTACGCGGACCGGCTGCGGGAGCTGCTGCTGCGCGCCGAGGCCACGGGATGGGTGCCGCTGCGGGTCGGCGAGGCGCTGTGGCGGATCACCGGGCGGGCCGACGAGGTGGTGCCCGCCCTTGTGGCGGCGATCGAGCCGTACACCGGCGGAGGCGTCACGCCCGCCGTCACGGAGACGGTCCGGCTGCTGGGGGACATCGGCCCGGCGGCCGCCCCCGCCGTACCCGTGCTCCGTGCCTTCCTGGACGCGGACGAGCGGCCGGTGAGGCACGGCGGCTGGCGGTCCGTACCGGACGACGACGCGCTGTGCGCGGCGGCGCATAGGGCACTGCGCGCCGTCTCGGGGGAAACGATCTAGGGCAACTGCCCGATCCGGCCGGCCCGCCTCAGACGACAGCCTTCGGCCATGCGTTGGTCTTTGTATCTGACAGGTGTCGTCGTGTCCGGATTCGGTACGACGGCGATGTGGCTGGTCTCCGGAATCTGGGTCAAGTCCCTCACCGGCTCCGACAGTCTGGCGGCCCTGGCCTCCTTCGCCCTCTGGGCGCCCGTGCTCCTCGGGCCGCTGCTCGGCACGCTCGCCGACCGGGTGCGGCGCAGGCCGCTGCTCGTCGTCCTGAACCTGGCGATGGCGGTCCTGCTGCCCGTCCTGCTGTGGGTGGAGTCGGCGGACCGGGTGTGGCTGCTCTTCGCGGTCCTCGTCCTGTACGGGGCGCAGGGCTCCGTCCATGACGCGGCGGAGCAGGCCCTGGTGGCCTCCGTGGTCGACGAGGGGCGGCGGGGCACGTTCAACGGGCTGCGGATGACGGCGAACGAGTCGATGAAGCTGATCGCCCCGCTGGTCGCGGCGGGCCTCTTCGCCGCGTACGGGGGCGGGCCCGTCGCCCTCCTCGACGCGGCGAGCTTCGCGGTCGCCGCGGTCGTGTTCGCCCTCATGCCGGTCCGGGAGGCGCGGCCCGAGCGGCCGGAGGCCCGGAACTGGTGGCGGGAGACCGCCGAGGGCGTGCGGCTGCTCCGGGCGTCGAAGGTGCTGCGGCCACTGGTGGCGACGGGGGCGTTCACGATGCTGCTGGCCGGGGTGAACGGGGCGGCGATCTACGCCGTGGTGGACCGGGGACTCGGGCACGCGCCCGCGTACGCGGGAGTGCTGTACGCGGTGCAGGGCGTGGGCTCGGTCCTCGCGGGCCTCGTCACCGGCCCGCTGCTCCGCCGGATCCCCGAGCGGGCCCTGGCCGCGGTCGGCCTCGCGCTGTTCGCCCTCGCCATGGGGGTACGGGGAGCACTGCCGTACGAGGCGACGGCCCTCGCGGCGAGCGCGGTGATCGGGCTGGGGATGCCGTGGGTCCTGGTCGCGGCGATGACGGCGGTCCAGCGGGAGGCCCCGGCGGAGGCGGTCGGCCGGGTCGCGGCCACCGCGAACACGCTGGTCATGGCGCCGAACGCGCTGTCCATCGCGCTGGGGGCGGGCCTGATCGCGGTCACCGACGCGCGCGTACTGCTGCCGCTGCTGGCGGTGGCGGGGGTGACGTGGGCGGTGGCGCTGGGGGCGGGGGTGCGGCGCGGGGGCCGGCTGGTGCGGGAGGAGGCCTGACCGCGCCCGTCCGGGCGGCGCCCCGGGCCACCCCCCGTGTGGGGCCCGCGCCCGCTGCCGTGTGGGGCCCGCGCCCGCCGCCGTGTGGGGCCCGCGCCCGCTGCCGTGTGGGCAATCGTCCCGCAGGGCGGGACGGGTGGGCACACGGGACGGCGCCCTTCCGCGGCGCCTCCGCGTTCCGCGCCTTGGCCCGCACCACGACTGCGCCGTCACCAGGGGTGCGGGTTCAGGCTCAGTAGCCTCGGGCGCCGGCAAGGGCGCCGTCCGTTGTGCCCACCCGTTCCGCCCCTTGCGGAACGCCTGCCCACAACGAGGCGGGGCACCGTCCGGGCGGGTGGGCGCCGCCCCGGCGGAACGCCTGCCCACAACGGGGTGGGCGCCGCCCCGGCGGAACGCAGGCACACGGCGGGGGCTCGCGGTGCGGTGTGGGCGGGGGGCGGGGAGCATGGAAGGCAGGCGCCCCGCGGCGGGAGGAGGGCAGTGTGACGGCCGGTTCGTTCCCGGGGACCGCGGGGCGGGTCGGCGTGCCCCTGGACGGCAAGGGACTCCTCGACGTCCTCGGCGTCGCCGCCGTCGTCGTGGACGCCGACGGCCGCATCGTGCTGTGGAGCCCCCAGGCGGAGACCCTCTTCGGTTTCCGCGCCGACGAGGCCCTCGGCCGCTACGTGGCCCGGCTGATCGTCGGCGAGGAGCACCGCGAGGAGGCGATGCGCCTCTTCGGCGAGGTGCTGCGCGGCGGCCCGACCTGGGCCGGCACCTTCCCCGTACGGCACAAGGACGGTTCCGTCCGACGGGTGGAGTTCCGGAACATGCGGCTCACCGACGACCTGGGCGATCTGTACGCCCTGGGGATCGCCGCTGACGCCGCCGCCGTCGAGCGGATCGAGACCGAGCTGGCGCTCTCCGACCGGCTGGTCTCCCAGTCGCCGATCGGTCTCGCCGTGCTCGACACCGAGCTGCGCTACGTCCTGGTGAACCCGGCCCTGGAGAGGATCAACGGCATCCCGGCCTCGGAGCACCTCGGCCGGCGGATCGCCGACATGCTGCCGCAGGTGGACGCGGAGGCCCTGGAGGCGGCGCTGCGCGGGGTGCTGGCCACGGGGACGCCCATCCTCGACCATTCCGCGGTGGGCCGGACCCCGGCGGACCCGGAGCACGAGCACAACTGGTCGCTCTCCTTCTACCGCCTGGAGGGCTCGGACGGCCGTGTCCAGGGCGTCGCGGCCTCGGTGATCGACGTGACCGAGCGGCACCGGGCGGACGCGGACGCCGACCGGTCCCGGCGGCGGCTCGCGCTCATCGCGGACGCCTCGGCCCGGGTGGGCACCACCCTGGAGGTGGAGCGGACGGCGGACGAGCTGGCCTCGGTGGTGGTGCCGGAGCTCGCGGACATCGCCGCCGTCGACGTCCTCGACTCCGTCCTGGCGCTGCGCAGGCCCGGCGCGCCGGAGGAGGGTCCTGAGCTGTTCCGGGCGCTGGCGGTGAAGGCCGAGGGCCGTACGGACGCGCTGCCGGCGGCGGACCCGCCGGGAGAGGTCGCGATGTACGGCGCGGACCGGCTCGTCACCCGGTGCGTGCACACGGGTCTGCCGGTCCTGGTGGAGCACGTGGGGCCGGGGGACCTGTCGCGGATCGCCCGGAGCCCGGAGGCCGCCGAGCTCCTCGCGCGCGCGGGGGTGCACTCGTATCTGGCGGTGCCGCTGATCGCGCGCGGCGAGGTCCTCGGCGCGCTCGACCTGAAGCGGGACCGCAACACGCTGCCCTTCGACGGGGACGACGTCCTGCTGGCGACGGAGCTGGCGGCCCGCGCGGCCGTCAGCATCGACAACGCCCGCTGGTACCAGAGCGTGCGGAACTCGGCGGTGACGCTCCAGCGCAGCCTGCTGCCGGGGTCCCCGCCGGTGCGGGCGGGCCTGGAGGTCGCCGCCCGCTACCAGCCGGCGTACGCGTCGAGCGAGGTCGGCGGCGACTGGTACGACGTGATCGCGCTGCCCGACGACAAGACGGCGCTGGTCGTCGGGGACGTGATGGGCAGCGGGATCGACGCGGCGGCGACGATGGGCCGGCTGCGGACGGCGACCTGCGCGTTCGCGGACCTCGATCTGTCCCCGGCGCAGGTCCTGCGGCATCTGGACCGGATCACGGCGGGTCTGGAGCACTACATCGCGACCTGTCTGTTCGCCGTGCACGACCCGGTGCGGCAGCGGTGCCGGATCGCGAACGCCGGCCATCTGCCGCCCGTCCGGGTCCCGGCGGACGGTCCGGCCGAGCTGGTGCGGCTCTCCACCGGGGTGCCGCTGGGGGTCGGCGGCGGCGTCTTCCGGACGGCCCGGGTGCCGTTCCGGCCCGGGGACCTCCTCGTGCTGTACACGGACGGTCTGATCGAGACCCGCACGGACTCGATCGACGAGCGGCTCGCCCTGCTCGTACGCCTCCTCGACGAGGAACGCGGATCTCTTGAGGAGACCTGCGACCGGCTCCTCCAGGCCCTGCGCCGGCCGGGCGCGCCGGACGACGTGGCGCTCCTGATCGCCCGGAGCACGGGATGACGGCGCGCGACCGGGAGACGGGGCGGGGGCGGCCCCGGGCGCAGGCCCAGGGACGGGGCGGCGGGCGGGACAGGGCCCGTCGTGAGGGGACGGGGCTGCGGAGCGTCGCCGGGCAGGTGTTCGCCCTGGAGGCGCTGATCGCGCTCCTGGTGATCGCGGCGGCCGTCGTCGTGACCTTCCACCAGGCGAGCCGGGACACCGAGCGGGACGCCCGGATCCGGTCCCTGGCGGTCGCGGAGGCCTTCGCCCACGCGCCCGGCGTCGACGACGCCCTGGCCTCGCCCGATCCGACCGCGCAGCTCCAGAGCCGGGCGGAGGCGACCCGTAAGGCCACGGACGTGGACTTCATCGCGGTCCTGAGCCCCTCCGGGGTGCGCTACACCGACTCGGAGCCGGAGCTGATCGGCCAGAAGGCGACCGGGGACCTGTCGCGGGCGGCCGTGGACGGCGAGGCGTACACGGAGCTCTTCCGCGGCGCGCCGAACGACGCTGTACGGGCCGTGGTCCCGGTGTTCGACGACCGGGGCCGGGTCGTCGGCATGGTCAGCAGCGGCATCGAGGTGGAGAGCATCTCGCACGCGGTGCAGGGACGGCTGCCGCTGCTCATCGGCGTGGCGGGCGGCGCCCTGGCGGCGGCCGTGGGCGGGGCGGCGCTGGTGAGCCGGCGGCTGCGGCGGCAGACCCACGGCCTCGGGCCGGCGGAGATGACCCGGATGAAGGAGCACCACGAGGCGGTGCTGCACGCGGTCCGGGAAGGGGTCCTCATCATGGACGCCGACCACCGGCTGCTGCTCGCCAACGACGAGGCGCGCCGGCTGCTCGATCTGACGGCGGAGGCGGAGCGGCGGCACGTCTCGGAGCTGGGCCTCGATCCGCGGACCGTGGAGCTCCTGGAGTCGGGGCGGGCGGCGACGGACGAGGTGCACCGGGCGGGCGACCGGCTGCTCGCGGTGAGCGTGCGGCCCACGCTGCAGCACGGCTCGGAGTCCGGGTGCGTGATGACGATGCGGGACACCACCGAGCTGGCGGCGGTGACGGGCCGGGCGGCGGTGGCGCGCGGCCGGCTGCAGCTGCTGTACGAGGCGGGGGTGCGGATCGGGACGACGCTGGAGGTCGTACGGACGGCGGAGGAGCTGGCGGAGGTGGCGGTCCCCCGGTTCGCGGACTTCGCGACCGTGGAGCTGCTCGAACCGGTGCTGCGCGGGGAGGAACCCCCGGAGACGGCGGCCACGTCCACCGAGATGCGGCGGACGGCGCTGAGCGGGCTGCGTCCGGACCAGCCGCTCCAGCCGGTCGGGGACACGGTCCGCTTCGACGTCCGCAGCACCCCGATGGCGAAGGCCCTGAACGCCGGGCACGCGGTGGTGGAGCCGGTGCTGGCCTCGGCGGAGGGCTGGCGGGCGCAGGATCCGGAGGGGGCGGCGCAGGCCCTCGCGTACGGGATGCACTCGCTGCTCACGGTGCCGCTGCTCGCCCGCGGGGTGGTCCTGGGGATGGCCAACTTCTGGCGTGCGGACACCCCGGAGCCGTTCGGGGAGGAGGATCTGTCGTTCGCGGAGGAGCTGGCGGCGCGGGCGGCTGTCGCGATCGACAACGCGCGCCGGTTCACCCGGGAGCACGCGATGGCGGTGACGCTCCAGCGGAGCCTGCTGCCGAGGGTGCTGCCCGAGCAGAGCGCGGTGGAGGTGGCGTACCGCTATCTGCCGGCGAAGGCCGGGGTGGGCGGCGACTGGTTCGACGTGATCCCGCTGCCCGGGGCGCGGGTGGCGCTCGTGGTCGGCGATGTGGTGGGGCACGGGCTCCACGCGGCGGCGACCATGGGGCGCCTGCGGACGGCGGTGCACAACTTCTCGACCCTGGACGTGCCGCCGGACGAGCTGCTCGGCCATCTCGACGAGCTGACGGGCCGGATCGACGACCGGGAGTCGGAGGGTCTCGACGGGGAGGTGCGGCGGCGCGACGAGGGCATCACGGGCGCGACCTGCCTGTACGCGATCTACGACCCGGCGTCGGGTCTCTGCCAGGTGGCGAGCGCGGGGCATCCCGGCCCGGCGCTGGTCGGTCCGGACGGGCGGGTGGAGTTCCCCGAGCTGTCGCCGGGGCTGCCGCTGGGGCTCGGCCTGGGCGATGTGCCGTTCGAGTCGACGGAGCTGCGGCTGCCGGAGGGCAGCAAGCTGGTCCTGTTCACGGACGGTCTCCTTGAGGACCGCGGGCGGGACCTGGACACGGGTCTCGGGCTGCTGCGGTCGACGCTCGCCCGGCCGGACCGGAGCCCGGAGCAGACCTGCGCGGACGTCCTCGCGACGCTCCTGTCGCCGGCGCCGCGCGACGACATCGCACTCCTCGTGGCCCGGACCCGGCTGCTCGACCGGGACCGGATCGCCGAGTGGGATGTGCCCCGGGACCCGTCGGCCGTGTCGCCGGTACGGAACGCGGCGGCGGCCAAGCTGTCGGAGTGGGGACTCGACGGGCTCGCCTTCACGGCGGAACTGATCCTCAGCGAACTGATCACGAACGCGGTGCGGTACGGGGCGGATCCGGTACGCGTACGGCTCCTCCACGACCGGACGCTGATCTGCGAGGTCTCGGACGGCAGCAGCACCTCGCCGCACCTGCGGCACGCGGCGACGACGGACGAGGGCGGACGCGGGCTCTATCTGGTCGCCCAGTACGCGGAACGCTGGGGCACGCGCTACGCCCGCCGCGGCAAGACGATCTGGGCGGAACTGAGAGTGGGCGCGAACGGAGACGAACCGGTGGCCACGCTGGTCGTCCCGGACCTGGACGCCCTGGAGGACCTCGCGTGGTGACGTTGTGGGCATACGTTCCGCTAGGGCGGAACGGGTGGGCACAACGGACGGCGCCCCTTGCCGGGCCTAGGCTTCCGCGCCCGAACCCGCACCGGAAGCAACATGGTATACCAAATGGAGGCCCGTACCCGTACCCTCCGAGGAGCCCCCGTGCCCCGCACCGCCACCCTGTTCCACGACGTCCGCCCCTTCGGCGGCCCCCCAGGCGACCTGATCGCCGTGGACGGACTCCTCGTCGCGGAGGTCCCGGAAGGCGCCACCGTCGAGCGCATAGACGGCCACGGCCACCTCGCGCTACCGACCCTCGTCGACGCCCACATCCACCCCGACAAGACCTCCTGGGGCGAGCCCTGGCACAGCCGCCGCCCCGCCCACGGCATCGCCGAGTACGTCGCCGGCGACGTGGAACTGGCCCGCGCCCTGCCGACCCCGGTCGCCGAGCGCGCACTGCGCCTGATGTCGCACGCCGCGGCCCAGGGCACCCGGGCGATGCGGGCCCACGTGGACGTGGCCCCGGCGTACGGGCTGTCCGGGATCGAGGGCGTCGCCGAGGCGGCCCGGAAGCTCGACGGGATCGTCGACGTGGAGCTGGTCGCCTTCCCGCAGTACGGGGTGGTCCGGACGCCGGGCGTGGCCGAGCTCCTGGCGGAGGCGGCGGCGAGCGGGCTCGTGACCCACATGGGCGGCATCGACCCGGCCGGTTTCGACGCGGGCGGCGGCCGGGAGGGCGACCAGCTGGGCACGGTCTTCGGGCTGGCCGAGAAGTACGGGCTCGGGCTGGACATCCACCTCCACGACCGGGGCGAGCAGGGCCTCGCGCCGCTGCGGGACATCGCCGCCCGGACCAGGGCGCTCGGCCTGCAGGGCCGGGTGAACGTGGGGCACGCCTTCGCGGTCGCCGGTCTCTCCGGCGCGGAGCTCGACGCGACGGCGGACCTGCTCGCGGAGGCGGGGATCTCGCTCACCACGGTCGCGCTGTCCCTGACGACGATCCTGCCGTTCCGGCGGCTCGCCGAGCGCGGGGTGCAGGTCGGTCTGGGCTCGGACGGGGTCCGGGACAGCTGGAGCCCGTTCGGCGACGCGGACATGCTGCACCGCGCCTGGCTCGCCGCCTGGGCCCTGGACGCGCGGCTCGACGAGGAGCTCGAGGGCTGCTTCCGGCTCGCCGCCGACGGGGGCGCGGAGCTGCTTGGCCTGCCGAAGGCGGACCTGCGGCCGGGCTCCCCCGCCGACTTCATGCTGGTCGACGGCGAGTGCCTGCCGCAGGCGGTGGTGGACCTGCCCCGCCGTGACGTCGTGGTCCGCGCGGGCCGGGTGGTGGCGCGGGACGGCCGTCTGGTGTGAGCCGCGGAAGGAGGTACGGGGCGGGCGCCGACCCCCGCCCCGTACCCGTACTCAGTCCCGCTCCACGTCCACCGTCGTGAGCGAGGCGTACCGCTCGGGGTCCCGGCGCCGGATGCGGACGGCCACGAGCAGGCCGGCCGCCAGGACCACGGGCAGCGGCACCAGGAGGGCCGTGTTGACGGCGCCGGTGCGGCCGGTGAGCAGGTCGAAGTGGACCACGGCGAGGACGGTGAGCAGGGCGAGGCCGGCGCAGGAGATCAGCGGCGCCCAGACGACCCGGGCGGCCGAGAGGCCCATGCGGTCGCGCCGGAAGTAGGCCCAGACGGCGAGTGCGGCGAGGGCCTGCATGCCCATGATGCCGAGGACGCCGACGCTGTTGGTCCAGAGGAAGACCTCGCCGTACGGGTCGGCGGCGAGGAGCGCCCCGGCGCCGACGATCGCCAGGTTGAAGCCGGTCTGGGCGACGACGGCGCCGCCGGGCGAGCCGTGCTTCCCGGAGACCGTGCCGAGGCGGCGGGGCAGCAGGCGCTCGCGGCCGAGGGCGTACAGGTAGCGGGCTCCGGCGTTGTGGAAGGCGAGCGTGGCGGCGAAGGCGCTGACGATGATGAGCCCGTGCATGGCGTCCGCCAGCCAGGGTCCGGCGTACAGCTCGGCGGCACGGAAGGTGAGTTCGGGCCCGTCGGCGGCGCGGGCGAGTTCCACGGCCGTGTCGGTGCCGAAGGCGCCCATGATCAGCCAGCAGCCGAGGGAGTAGAAGACGGCGAGGAAGCCGATCGCGATGAAGGTGGCCCGGGGCACGGTCCTGCGGGGTTCGCGTACCTCCTCGGCGAAGATCGCGGTGGCTTCGAAGCCGGTGAAGGCGCCGATGACCAGGACGAACATGCCCGCGACACCGCCGGTGGCGAGGGTCGAGGGGGCGAAGGACGCGGTGTCGAGGGCGGCGGTGCCGCGGTCGCCGAGGATGCCGCCGTCCATGACGACGAGCGAGAGGACCTCCAGGACCAGGGCGATGCCGAGGACCTTGGCGCTGAGCGTGACCTTCAGCCAGCCCAGCACGCCGACGGCGAGGACGCAGAGCCCGGAGAGCAGCCACCAGGGCACGTCGGTGCCGGTGGCGTCGCGGACGGATCCGGCGGCGAAGTAGCCGAAGGCGGCGGCGACTCCGGGGGTGACGAGGTTGTACGAGACGACGGCGACGTAGGCGGTGCCGACGCCGAGGGTGCGGCCGAGGCCGCGGGCGACGTACGCGTAGAAGGCGCCGGCGTTGCGGACGTGCAGGCTCATCGCGGTGAACCCGGCGGCGAAGAGCGCGAGCAGCGCGCCGGAGACGAGGTAGGCGAGCGGGGCTCCGGGGCCGCCGATGCCGATGGCGAAGGGGGCGACGCCGGCGAGGACGGTGAGCGGCGCGGCGGCGGCCACGACGAAGAAGACGAGGTCGAAGGTGCCGATGCGACCGGCGGCGAGCCGGCCGGCCGCGCCCTGGTCGGAGGCCGTACGAGGGGTGGTGTCGGTGGTCATGCGGGCGCTCCGGCGGACGGGACGAGCGTGGGGTGGGTGTCGTCGGCGAAGGGGCCGACGACGTCTCCGGCGTGCAGCACGAGGAGCCGGCGGGGGTGGGCGGCGACGGCCTCGGGGACGGAGCCGGCGGCGACGGCGACGAGGTCGGCGCGGTCGCCGGGGGCGAGGCCGTAGTCGGTGAGGCCGAGGGCGGCGGCGGCCTCGCCGGTGACGAGGGAGGCGGCGAGGGACAGTTCGGGGTCGGTCATGAGCCCGGTCCTGAGGCCGATGATCGTGGCGCGTTCGAGCATGTCGGCGGTGCCGTAGGGCCACCAGGTGTCGCGGATGTTGTCGGAGCCGGCGAAGACCCGGACGCCGTGCTCGCGCAGCCGGAGGACGGGCGGGACGGGGCCGCTCGGACCGTTGGTCATGATCGCGACCCCGGCGGCGGCGAGGGCCGCGCAGGTGCGGTCGAGTTCGGTGTCGTCGACGTCGCCGAGGGCGTAGGCGTGGCTGACGGCGACCTGGCCGCCGAGGCCGAGGGCGGCGGTGCGGGCGGCGATGTCCCGCAGCTGGGCGGTGCCGGTCTCGCCGCCGTCGTGGAGGTGCAGGTCGATGCCCTTGCCGTGGCGTTCGGCGAGGCCGAAGACGGTGTCGAGCTGGCCGGCGGCGTCGCCGTCGAAGCCCACGGGGTCGAGGCCGCCGACGAGGTCGGCGCCGTCGGCGAGTGCGGCGTCGAGGAGGTCGGCGACGCCGGGTGCGGTGACGACGCCGGACTGCGGGAAGGCGACGAGCTGGATGCCGAGCCGGTCGCGGAACTTCTCGCGGACGTCGAGGAGGGCGTGCAGGTGGTCGAGGCCGGTGTCGGGGTCGACGTCGACGTGGGAGCGGACGTGTCCGGTGCCGAGGGAGACCATCCGGCGGGCGAGGGCGGCGGCCCGTTCGGCGACGGGCACCTCCTCGGTGTGCCGGGAGGCGCGCTCGGCCTCGATCTGCTCGTGCAGCGTGGCGGTGGTCCGGTGCGGGCGCCAGGGGGCGCCGAGGAGGGTCTTGTCGAGGTGGGCGTGGCCGTCGACGAGGGCGGGCAGCAGCAGGGCGCCGCCGAGGTGGAGCGCGCCGGGCGGGGTGGGGCGGCCCGGGAGGTGTGCCTCGACGGCGCTCACCCGGCCGTCCCTGAGGTGGACGTCGGCGGTGCGGCCGTCGGGGAGGGTGGCCCCGAGGAGGGCGGTGGGCCTGGGCGGGGCGGAGGCCTCGCTCATGGTGTCTCCTTCGCAAGGTACGAGTCGCAGGGGCGCGCGTCGGGATCCCCCTGGTGACCGCGGTGTGGCGCAAAGGTAATTGGTATACCGAATACCAGGCAATGCCTGGAGGCCCCTCACTTCCGGAGCGACCCGAACCGGTCTGCGAAGATCGGGGAAGCACCACCGCCTCCGCCCCTCCCGACTGGAGCCCGCCCGATGACCACGCCCCGCCCCACCGGCCGCAGCACCGCCATCGGGGACACCCACCTGTCCCTGCGGGAGCGGGTGTACGTGGAGCTGCGCGAGCGGATCATCGAGGGCGAGTACCCGGCGGGGCTGCGGCTCGTGGAGCGGGAGATCGCCGACGAGCTGCGGGTCTCCCGGGTGCCGGTGCGCGAGGCGATGCAGCGCCTGGAGTCGGAGGGCTTCCTCTCGGTGCAGCCGCGCCGGGGCTCGGTGGTGGCGGAGTTCGGCCCGGAGGACGCCGAGCACCTCTTCGACGTCCGGGAGAACCTGGAGGGCCTGGCCGCGCGGCTCGCCGCCCGGCACGCGAGCCCCGAGCGGCTGCGGGACCTGGAGCGGCTCCTGGCGCGGGGGAGGAAGGCGGCGGAGTCCGGGCGGCTCCGCGAGGCCGTCTCACTCAACGCCGACTTCCACCGCCGGGTCGTCGAGCTCTCCGGGAACCCGCTCCTGGTGGACCTGATGACCCCGCTCGACTCCCGGCTGCGCCGTCTCTTCCGCCTCACCTCGGCACAGGCGGACGGCGAGCCGATGTGCGGGGCGCACGAGCGGCTCTACGAGGCGCTCCGCGACCGCGACGAGGACGGCGCGGAGGCCCTGGCCCGCGCCCATGTGGCCGATACCCGCGCGTCGACGCAGCGGCTGCTCGCGGCGCTGCCGGAGGCTCCGGGAGGCTCGGCCTAGCTCACCGTCCGGAGCGCCGTCCGGACGGCCGCCAGGTCCTCGTCCGAGGCGAGGCCGGCGTGGTAGAGGCGGAGTTCGGTCGCGCCCGCCGCGCGGGCGTGCTCGGCGTCGCGGGCCAGTGACTCGGGGATGCCGCCCAGGCCGGCGACGATCGCAGCCCGGGGGCGGCGGGGTCGCCGTCGACGTCCCAGGGGTAGAGGAAGGCCCCGGCCCACAGGCTCCCCGCGCGCGCGTGGCCCGTGCTCCCGAGGCCCGTGCCCCCACGGCTCGTGCTCCCGGGACCCGTGCCCCCAGGGCTCGTGCTCCCCGGGGCTCGTGCTCCCCGCGCGCGCGGGGCTCGCCGTCACGCGCCGAGCTCCTTCATCAGGGCGCGGCCGCGTTCGACGAGCCGGGCGAGGGCGTCGAGGTGCTCGGGGGCGGGCTCGCTGAGCGGGGGCCGCACCGGGCCGACGTCGAGGCCCGTCATCCGTACCGCCGCCTTGACGAGCGAGACGGCGTATCCCCTGCCCTGGGCGCGGAGTTCGACGAGCGGCCGGTAGAAGCCGTCGACCAGCAGGTTGACGGTGGTGTCGTCGCCGGAGGCGAGGGCGCGGTGGTAGGCGAGGGCGAGGTCGGGGGCGAAGCAGAAGACGGCGGAGGAGTAGCGGGTGACGCCGATGCCCCGGTAGGCGGCGCCGGTGAGTTCGGCGGTCGGCAGGCCGTTGAAGTAGAGCAGGTCGAGCCCTTCCGCGCGGACGGCGCTGACGATCCGCTGCATCAGGCCGAGGTCGCCGATGCCGTCCTTGAGGCCGATGACGCCGTCGGTGCGGGCGAGGGCGACCGCGGTGTCGGGGGTGAGGACGGCGTTGTCCCGCTGGTAGACGATGACGTCGAGCGAGGTGGCGGCGGCGAGTTCGGTGTAGTGGCGGAGCAGCCCGGCCTGGTCGGCGACGACGAGGTACGGGGGCATGGCGAGGAGCCCGTCGGCGCCGGCCTCCTCGGCGAGGCGCGCGTACCGGACGGCGAGGGCGGTGCCGTAGCCGGTGCCGGCGACGACGGGGACGCGGCCCGCGGTCTCCTCGACGGCGGCGGCGACGCAGTCCCGGAACTCCTCGGGGGTGAGGGCGTGGAACTCGCCGGTGCCGCAGCAGGCGAAGACGGCCGCCGCGCCCGCGTCGACGCCGGCGCGGACGTGGGCGCAGAAGGTGTCGAGGTCGACGGAGCCGTCGGGCGCGAAGGCGGTGACGGGGAAGAACAGCAGGCCGTCGAGGCGGCCGGCGAGCGGGGCAGTGGTCACGGGCGCTCCCAGGGATCTCCGTCGTGCACATTTATGACTTTCATCCATATGCATGAACACTGACCTCACGCACGCTAGAGCAGCCGCGATCGGCCGGTCAAGGCGATTGCGCGTCTCCGTCAAGGATCTTGACGCTCCGTCGGACGGCTTTCTAGCGTGTCCACGGATGTGAATGCCGCTCAGATGACTGCCACTCGACGGAGGAGACCCGCTCCATGACCGCACCCCGCACCGTCCTGCTCACCGGCGCCGCCGGGGGCGTCGGCACCCTGATGCGGGAGCTGCTGCCCCCGTACGGCTACGAGCTCCGCCTCCTCGACGTCGCCCCCGTCCCCGGCGCCCCGGACGCGGTCACCGCCGACCTCGCGGACCGGGCGGCGCTGCGCGAGGCGGTCCGGGGCGTCGACGCGATCGTGCACCTGGCGGGCATCTCCCTGGAGGCCGACTTCGACCGGATCATGGCCGCGAACATCGCCGGCACGCACCACCTCTACGAGGCCGCCCGCGAGGAGGGCGTCCGGCGCGTGGTCTTCGCCTCCAGCAACCACGCCGTCGGCTTCACCCGGCGCCCGCGCGAGGGCGAGCCGCCGATCCCGGTCGACACCCCGCACCGGCCCGACACCTTCTACGGCCTCTCCAAGTGCTTCGGCGAGGACCTGGCGCAGCTCTACTGGGACCTGCACGGGATCGAGACGGTGTCCCTCCGCATCGGCTCCTGCTACCGGGAGCCCACGTCGGTACGGATGCTCTCGCTGTGGCTCAGCCCGGCCGACTGCGCCCGCCTGCTGCACGCCGCCCTCACCGCCGAGGACGTGGCCCACACGGTCGTGTACGGCTCCTCCGCCAACACGCGCGCGCGGTGGGACCTCTCCACGGCCCGGGCGCTCGGCTACGCGCCGGAGGACGACTCGGAGGCGTACGCGGAGAAGCTGATCGCCGAGAAGGGCCTCCCGGCCGAGGGCAGCGCCGACGATCTCTACCTGGGCGGCCACTTCTGCGTGGACCCGCCCCGCTGGCCGCACTGAACGGGCCGCGCCGGACGGGGGCCACGGAGCCCTGGCCGCGCCGGACGGGGCCCGCGGGGCCCTGGCCGCCCCGAACAGGGCGTACGCAGGACCCGGCCGGACTGATACGGGGGAGCCGGCCGGGGCCCGGGCCGCGGTGCGCCTCGGCGCACGTGACCAGCTCACCGTAGGCGCGGCCGAAGATCATCGCGAGCCGCGGAACGCGGCAGCTGTCCGGATTGCGCGGTGGGTTGGCGCAAAGAAGCACGCGCGCGCGGGGCGACGCGCCCCCCCCTGCGTCCCGACCCCGTCAGCGGCCCGCCCGGAGCGTCCGGGACGGCGACTCGCCGAACCTCTCCCGGTAGCGGGCCGCGAACCGCCCCGGGTGGGCGAAGCCCCAGCGCCAGGCCACCTCGCTGACGCTCACCTCGTCCGGCGCGGCCGCCCGCAGCTCCTCGCGGACCCGGTCGAGCCGGACCTCCCGCACGTACGCCATCGGCGACATCCCCACGTACTCCCGGAAGGACTCCTGGAGGCGGCGGACGCTCACCCGGGCCAGGGCGGCGAGCTCGGTGGTCGTGAACGGGTGCTCGGGGCGCTCCCGCACCGCGTCCATCGCGCGCTTGACCGGCGCCGGGCGCCGCACCTCCCCCGGATGGGCGAGCGCCTCGCGCCAGGGGTGCTCGGCGGCCAGGAGCAGCCCGTTCAGGAGCGCCTCCTGCAGGGGCCCGGCGACCAGCTCGTGCGTGGCGAGCCCCTCCCCCGCGAGCGCCTCGGCGGCGACCTGGCGGGCGAAGCGCACCCAGCTGAGGCCGGGACCGCGGGTGATGTCCAGGCGGGGCGCGAAGACCAGCGGGCCGCGCGGCGCCCGGCCCATCAGCTGTTCGAGGCGGTCGCGCAGCTCGGCCGCGCCGACCTTCACGGACAGGGTCCGGCAGTCCCCGGTCCAGCGGTCGAGGAAGGTGTCCCCGGCCGGGTCGAGCAGCAGCGCCTCACTGGCCGTCGCGACGATCGGGGACCGGCCGCCCTGGCGCATCTCCATCCTGCCGCTGAGCGGCGCGTTCAGGTGGTACGCGCCGAGCTCGCCGAAGCTCATCCGCACATCGGCGCCGCAGCTGAGGTCGCCGATGACCAGCGGCCCGAGCGCCACCGTGTCGAACCGGGCCGCGAAGGGCCGCCGCTCCCCGTCGACGACGGCCATGCGGTTCGCGTAGTAGCGCGCGTCGAGCTCCTCGCGCGCCGCGTCCACGTCGTCCGTCCGGAACGAGCTCCCGCCCACAGCACCCGCGCCCGGCGCGGCCCCCACACTCCCCATGGATCGAAAGAATATTCATATGACGGATCTGACCAGGAACGGCAGGATGCGCGGCATGCCACGACCCCATGGATTCACCTACGAGCAGCGCCGCGACGGCTCCGTCGTCCTCACCCACCAGGGCCGCGCCGCGGGCGTGCTGCGGGGCGGGCGGGCCGCGAAGTTCCTGGCGGAGGTGGAGGCGGGCGACGCCCAGCTGGTCATGGCCCGCTGGACGGGCGCGTACCGCTTCGGGAACGAGCGCCAGGCCAGGAACCATCCGCGTAACCAGGGTGGCCGAACCGGGCGCGGGTAAGGGAACGGCAAAGGGGCCCGGATCGTTAGCCCTGGCATGACCGCTATGACCCCCGGCTCGAACATCCCTCTCACCGCCGCGCGCGTGGCGGTGGACGTGGCCGCCCCCGTGCGGCTCGACGTCTCGGGCCTGCTGCTCGGCGCCAACGGCAAGGTGCGCTCGGACGACGACTTCATCTTCTACAACCAGCCGGCCGGGCCCGGTGTCACCTACCGCTCCGGCGGCGGGGCGGCGCCCGACGCGATCCTGGTGGACACCGGCGCCCTCCCCGCCGGCATCGAGAGGATCGTCGTCACCGCGAGCCCGGACGCCGCCGGCCAGACCTTCCAGGGCATCGAGCCCACGGCCACCATCCGGAACGCGGACGACGGCACCGTGATCGCCACGTTCACGCCGCCGCAGCTGGCCACGGAGACGGCGCTCGTGGTCGTCGAGATCTATCTGCGCAACGGCGCGTGGAAGGCCCGCGCGGTGGGCCAGGGGTACGCGAACGGGCTGGCCGGCATCGCGACCGACTTCGGCGTCTCGGTGGACGACGAGCCCGCCGCCGCCCCGGCGCCGACGCCCGTCGCGCCGGTCGCCCCGACGCCCGTCGCGCCGGTCGCCCCGGCCCCCGTCGCCCCGCCGGTGC
>NZ_JBSHDU010000085.1:0-34852 GCF_053616475.1 Streptomyces sp. NPDC055815
GCCCAGGTGGGCGCGGGCCCCACGCGCGCGCGGGGCGCCGCCCAGCCCGGCGCGGGCCCGCACGGGGCGCCGCCCGCGCCGGTCGCCGAGCTGACATGCTGAAGGTCCAGACGGAGGACCGGAGCAGGGGGCGCAGGGCGTGAGTGGGCAAGGTGTGGCGGGGCGCGTACGGGTGGTCATCGCCGAGGATTCCGTACTGCTCCGGGAGGGGCTGACCCGCCTCCTGACCGATCGGGGTCACGAGGTCGTCGCCGGCGTCGGCGACGGCGAGGCCCTGGTGGAGACGGTCGCGGCGCTGGCCGCGGAGGGCGCGCTGCCGGACGTGGTCGTGGCCGACGTACGGATGCCGCCGACGCACACCGACGAGGGTGTGCGCGCGGCGGTGCGGCTGCGGAAGGAGCACCCGGGACTCGGTGTGCTCGTGTTGTCGCAGTACGTGGAGGAGCAGTACGCCACCGAACTTCTGGCCGGTTCGAGCCGGGGTGTGGGGTATCTGCTGAAGGACCGGGTCGCGGAGGTCCGCGAGTTCGTGGACGCGGTCGTCCGGGTCGCCGAGGGCGGCACGGCCCTGGACCCCGAGGTCGTGCAGCAGCTCCTCGGCCGGAGCCGTCAGCAGGACGTGCTGGCGAACCTGACCCCGCGCGAGCGGGAGGTCCTCGGTCTGATGGCGGAGGGCCGGACGAACTCGGCGATCGCGAAGGCCCTGGTCGTGAGCGACGGCGCGGTGGAGAAGCACATCAGCAACATCTTCCTGAAGCTGGGTCTCTCCCCGAGTGACGGTGATCATCGCCGGGTACTGGCGGTATTGACGTACCTGAAGTCCTGATCATCTGACACTCTGTCAGATATCCTGGTCCTAGTTCCAAAGGATGAGGCGGAATCCGACTTTCCGGAACGCTCCGGGCGGCGACAGAACGTGACGATTCAGGGCAAGAGGGCGTCTCAAGAAGAGGTCCGTGATGTGAGAAGTCCCGGGAAGGCCCCCCTTACCGTCGTAGGGTGGGCCTCGGGACGGAAGGTGATCTCCGTACAGAGGCCGCCTGCCGCACCCCGAGCCTTCTCCCCGCCTCCGGCGGAGAGTCCCCTTGCCGCGAGGGAGGTCCAGTTCAGTGACCAGCCAGGTCAGTAGCGAGGCCGGTGAGGCCCTGGTCGGGGAGCAGCGCAGCGCCCCGGCGACGCCCCACCACGGCACCGAGAAGGAAGTGCGCCGGCTCGACCGGGTGATCATCCGCTTCGCGGGTGACTCGGGTGACGGCATGCAGCTCACGGGTGACCGCTTCACCTCGGAGACGGCGTCCTTCGGGAACGACCTCTCCACGCTGCCGAACTTCCCGGCCGAGATCCGGGCGCCTGCCGGAACCCTGCCGGGTGTCTCGTCCTTCCAGCTCCACTTCGCCGACCACGACATCCTGACCCCGGGCGACGCCCCGAACGTGCTGGTCGCGATGAACCCGGCCGCCCTCAAGGCGAACATCGGGGACGTGCCGCGCGGCGGCGAGATCATCGTCAACACCGACGAGTTCGCCAAGCGCGCCATGGCCAAGGTCGGGTACGACTCCTCGCCCCTCGAAGACGGTTCCCTCGACGGCTACCGGGTCCACCCGGTCCCGCTGACGACGCTGACCCTCGAGGCGCTCAAGGAGTTCGGCCTCTCCCGGAAGGAGGCCGAGCGGAGCAAGAACATGTTCGCGCTCGGACTGCTCTCCTGGATGTACCACCGGCCGACGGAGGGCACCGAGACCTTCCTGCGCCAGAAGTTCGCGAAGAAGCCGGAGATCGCCGAGGCCAACGTGGCCGCCTTCCGGGCCGGCTGGAACTTCGGCGAGACCACCGAGGACTTCGCCGTCTCCTACGAGGTCGCCCCCGCGACCCGGGCCTTCCCCACCGGAACGTACCGCAACATCTCCGGGAACCTGGCCCTCTCGTACGGCCTGATCGCCGCCTCCCGCCAGGCGGACCTGCCGCTCTACCTCGGCTCGTACCCGATCACCCCGGCCTCGGACATCCTGCACGAGCTGAGCAAGCACAAGAACTTCGGCGTGCGGACGTTCCAGGCGGAGGACGAGATCGCCGGCATCGGCGCGGCCCTCGGCGCGGCCTTCGGCGGCTCCCTCGCCGTCACGACCACCTCCGGCCCCGGTGTGGCGCTCAAGTCCGAGACCATCGGACTCGCCGTCTCCCTGGAGCTGCCGCTGCTGATCGTGGACATCCAGCGTGGCGGGCCGTCGACCGGTCTGCCCACCAAGACCGAGCAGGCGGATCTCCTCCAGGCCATGTACGGGCGCAACGGCGAGGCCCCCGTCCCGGTCGTGGCCCCCAGGACGCCCGCGGACTGCTTCGACGCGGCCCTGGAGGCGGCGCGGATCGCGCTGACCTACCGCACGCCCGTGTTCCTGCTGTCGGACGGCTATCTGGCCAACGGTTCGGAGCCGTGGCGGATCCCGGAGGTCGAGGACCTGCCGGACCTCGCGACCCCGTTCGCGACCGGCCCGAACCACACCCTCGACGACGGCACCGAGGTCTTCTGGCCGTACAAGCGCGACCCGGAGACCCTCGCCCGCCCCTGGGCCGTGCCCGGCACCCCCGGCCTCGAACACCGCATCGGCGGCATCGAGAAGCAGGACGGCACCGGCAACATCTCGTACGACCCCGCCAACCACGAGTTCATGGTCCGCACCCGCCAGGCGAAGATCGACGGCATCGAGGTCCCGGACGTCGAGGTCGACGACCCGGACGGCGCGAGCACCCTGGTCCTCGGCTGGGGCTCCACCTACGGGCCGATCACGGCGGCCGTCCGCCGCATCCGCCGCGAGGGCGGCCCCATCGCCCAGGCCCACCTGCGCCACCTCAACCCCTTCCCGAAGAACCTCGGCGAGGTGCTGAAGCGGTACGAGAAGGTCGTGATCCCCGAGATGAACCTGGGCCAGCTCGCCACCCTCGTCCGGGCGAAGTACCTCGTCGACGCCCGCAGCCACACCCAGGTCAACGGCATGCCGTTCAAGGCCGAGCAGCTGGCGGCCGCCCTCAAGGAGGCCATCGATGCCTGAGCCCACCGAGTCGCTCCTGCACCTGGTGCCCAAGGCCGAGGCCAAGCAGTCCATGAAGGACTTCAAGTCCGACCAGGAGGTCCGCTGGTGTCCGGGCTGCGGTGACTACGCGGTCCTCGCCGCCGTGCAGGGCTTCATGCCCGAGCTCGGCCTGGCGAAGGAGAACATCGTCTTCGTCTCCGGCATCGGCTGCTCCTCCCGCTTCCCGTACTACATGAACACCTACGGGATGCACTCCATCCACGGCCGCGCCCCGGCCATCGCGACCGGCCTGGCGACCTCCCGCCGCGACCTGTCCGTCTGGGTCGTCACCGGCGACGGCGACGCGCTGTCCATCGGCGGCAACCACCTGATCCACGCCCTGCGGCGCAATGTGAACCTGAAGATCCTGCTCTTCAACAACAGGATCTACGGCCTCACCAAGGGCCAGTACAGCCCGACCTCCGAGCTCGGCAAGATCACCAAGTCGACGCCGATGGGCTCGCTCGACGCCCCGTTCAACCCGGTGTCCCTCGCGCTCGGCGCGGAGGCGAGCTTCGTGGCCCGTACGGTCGACTCCGACCGCAAGCACCTCACCGAGGTGCTCCGCCAGGCCTCCGAGCACAACGGCACGGCGCTCGTCGAGATCTACCAGAACTGCAACATCTTCAACGACGGCGCCTTCGAGGTCCTCAAGGACAAGGACCAGGCCAAGGAGGCGGTCATCCGCCTCGAACACGGGCAGCCGATCCGCTTCGGCGCCGAGAACGAGAAGGGCGTCGTCCGCGACCCGGCCACCGGCGACCTCCAGGTCGTCACGGTCACCCCGGAGAACGAGGCGCGGATCCTCGTCCACGACGCCCACGCGGCCACCCCGACGACGGCATTCGCCCTCTCCCGCCTGGCCGACCCGGACACCCTCCACCAGACCCCCATCGGGGTGTTCCGCTCGGTGGACCGCCCGGTGTACGACACGCTGATGGCGGACCAGCTGGAGACGGCGGTCGAACGCTACGGCAAGGGCGACCTGAGCCGACTCCTGACCGGCAACGACACCTGGACGGTCGTCGGCTGACGCCCGTCCGCGCGGTCGGCCCGGGTCGGCGGACCCGGCCCGACCGTGCGGTCAGTCGTCGCGCTTCGCCGCCTCGGCGAAGGGGCCGAGGCTGTGGGGTCTTCCGGAGCGGATCCGCCAGAGGGTCAGTCCGTCGAGGGTGGCGTTCGAGCCCTCGGCGGGCATGGATTCGTAGGACCTGGCCACGCCTCGGTACCGCCGGTCGTCCCTCATGAACACGATCGACATCGCCGCGCCCGGGCGCTCCGCGTTCCTCACGGCGGCGGTACGCAGCGCCTGCCCCGTCCAGTACAGGGCGTCGTACGACTCCACCGCGAAGCGGTCGACGGGGTCCGAGGCGGCGAGACGCCAGCGCTTGCGGTACGCGGCGGCGAAGGCCTTCGCCGCCGGAACCGTGTCGGGGTCGACGTAGCCCGTCCCGAAGTACCAGCCCTCGGCGGCCGGACCGGCCATCGCGAGGAACTCCGGCTGCAGGGGCGTCTCGACGCTTCCGCACG
Organism: Streptomyces sp. NPDC055815; assembly: GCF_053616475.1. Classification (NCBI taxonomy): domain Bacteria; kingdom Bacillati; phylum Actinomycetota; class Actinomycetes; order Kitasatosporales; family Streptomycetaceae; genus Streptomyces; species Streptomyces sp. NPDC055815. Next base: position 4,599 of record NZ_JBSHDU010000085.1, read on the forward strand.
GGCCCCGGTAGCCCTGCTGCCACAGGGCCTTGGCGCACAGGGCGGCCCTGCGCGGCGAGATCCCCACGTAGATCACGCCCGTCGGGGAGGTGGCGAGCGCCTCCCGGACCGCCGGGCCGAAGTCCTCGCTGTCCGCCGCGACCTGGTGCACGGTGGCCGTGCCGCCGGCGGGAGGTGACTGCTGCACGGTCTGGGCGGTGAGCCAGCCGTAGGTGCCGGCGGCCCGGTCCTCGATGACCGCGGTGCGGTCCCGGCGGTGTGCGGTGAGGTAGCGGCCGAAGGGCAGGATCATCGCCTGGGCGTAGGGCCGCGCTTCGAAGTAGGTGCGCATGTCCGGCATCTGCCCCCGGATCGTCGTCCCGGAGGGGACCGACGCCGCGACGCTCAGCACCGGCACCTTCGCGTCGACGAGCGCGTCCGTCGTGGCGACGGCCGTGTCGGCGGTCGTCGGGCCGAGCACGGCGACCAGGGCCGGATCCCTGAGGAGGGCGCGGGCGCCGACGGTGGCCCGTTTCGGGTCCCCACCGTCGTCCGTCACCTTGAGCACCAGGTCGAAGGGCCGGTCCGCGCGGGCGTTGAAGGTCTCCATGGCGAGACGCAGCCCGCGTTCCTGGGCGCGTCCGTCCGCCTTGCCCGGTCCGCTGAGGTCGGTGAGCACACCCAGCGTGTAGGCCTTTCTCGGCGCCCCCGTACCGCCGCCGGCGCCGGTCGCGGGTTCACGGCCGCCGAGCAGCCAGGCGGTGAGGCCTCCCGTGCCCGCGACGGCCCCGGCCGCGCCGAGGGCCAGGAAGCGGCGCCGCGAAGTCCCGGGCGTCTCCTCGGGGGCGAGGAGGGTCGGGTCGGCGACCGGCAGGTCCAGGACCCGCGACGAGCGCTGGGCGATCAGCGCGGGCAGGCCGGGCGGCAGCCAGTCGCCCGCGGCCGGGCCCTCGTACGAACCGAGGGCGTCCCGTACGTCCGCGGCGCCGGGGCGGTCGACGGCGTCCTTGGCGAGACAGGCCTCGACCAGCGGCAGCAGCGGCCCGGGCAGCCCGTCGAGGTCGGGCTCCTCGTGGACGGTGCGGTAGACCACCGCGGCCACCCCGCCCGTGCCGAAGGGGCGGCGGCCGGTCAGCGCGTAGGCGAGGACGCAGCCGAGCGAGAAGACGTCGGCGGCCGGCCCGACCTCGCCCGCGCCCGCGATCCGGGCCTGTTCGGGGGCGAGGAAGCCGGGGGTGCCGATCATCGCGTCGGTCGCGGTGAGCGCGGTGGCGCCGCTGACCCGGGCGATGCCGAAGTCGATGAGCCGGGGCCCGTCGAGGGCGAGGAGGACGTTGCCGGGCTTGACGTCCCGGTGGACGAGCCCGGCCGCGTGCATGCCGTCGAGGGCGTCGGCGAGGCGGGCGCCCAGGGCCCGTACGGTCGGCTCGGGCAGGGCGCCGTGCAGGGCGACGGCCTCGGCGAGCGAGGGCCCGGGCACGTACTCGGTGGCGAGCCACGGCTCCCGGGCCTCCGGATCGGCGCCGAGCACGCGGACGACCCAGCGGCCGGTGATCCGCTCGGCGGCGGTCGCCTCGCGGCGGAAGCGGGCCCGGAAGCCGGGGTCGGCGGCGTGCTCGGCGCGGATGAGCTTGAGCGCGGCGAGCGCGCCGCCGGCGGACCGGGCGAGGTAGACCACGCCCATGCCGCCGGTGCCGAGCCGTCCGAGGAGGCGGTAGCCGGCGAGGACGGAGGGGTCGGCCTTCTTGAGCGGCTGCACCGTCAGCTCTTCTTGTTCTGGGGCTCGCCGGGGGCGGCGCCGATGAACTTGTAGGCCCCCTTCTGCACGCCGTAGAGGAAGGTGCCGACGCCGGACAGGTCGCCGTTCTTGTCGAACGTGTAACCCCCCATGGCCCCGGTGTACTTCTGCCGGCGCAGGGCCTCCCACAGGCCCTTGCGGGTGAGCGGGCCCTTGGCCGCGCTCGTGGCGAGCCAGGACGTGATCAGGCCGACCACGTCGAAGGACTCTCCGGCGTAGAAGGCCGGAGTGGTGCCGTAGCGCTTGCGGTGGGCGTCGAGGAAGTCCTGGGTGAGCTTGCGGTCGGCGGCCTTCTCCTTGGTGTCGGCGGCCCGCTGGACGGGGTCGATGACGGGCGCGCAGACGAACCAGCCCTCGGCGTCGCTCCCGGCCTCCTTCAGGAACTCCGACCCGAAGACGTGCTGTCCGGTGAACCGGGGCCCGGTGAAGCCGAGTCGGTTCAGGGCGCGTGCGGCGAGCACGGCCGTGGAGCGGACCCCGCAGTGGACGTACGCGTCCATGCCGGCGTCGATCATCTCCGCGAGGATCGGGCGGTAGTCGGTGACCCGGCCCGGGACCACCCGGAAGTGCGGCTGGAGCCCGGCCTGCCGGAAGCCGAAGCGGGCACCACTGACGTACTGCCAGCTGTAGTAGTCGTCGGTGCGTTCCTGGAGGACTCCGGGGCGGCGGACCTGCGGCAGCAGCGTGGTGGACCAGGAGAGGTAGGTGCCCGCCATGAAGTGGCTCGGGATGGCGCGCAGCACGGTCGTGTTCCGTGCACCGGTCTCACCGCGCAGAGTGAAGAGGTTGTAGCCCGCCGAGGTGGTGAGGAGCGGCACACCGGCCTCCTCGAAGGCGGGGAGCGCGGCGGCGCCGGTGTCGTCGGAGGTGGGGCCGAGCACGGCGATCACGGAGGGGTCGGAGGTGAGTCGGCGGGCGGCGGCGAAGGCGCCGTCGCGGTCCCCGCGGTCGTCGGAGACCTTGAGTTCGAGGGTGAAGGGCTTGCCCTCGTGCACGGCGTTGAACCGCTCGACGGCGAGCCGGGCGCCGCGCTCCTGGGCCTTGCCGATCTCCTGGGCGGGGCCGGACAGGTCGGCGAGGACGCCGATGGCCCAGGTGTTCCGGGGTTTCGACGCGCGGGGCTTGCCGTCGCCGCCGTCGCGCCCGGAGTTCCACAGGGCGTACGCGCCGCCGCCGGCCGCGAGCACCGCGGCACCGGCGCCCAGCAGCAGGAAGCCGCGTCTGCTGGGCCCGGCCGGCGCGGCGGGGTCCGTGCCGGGCGCGGTCGGGTCGATGTCGGGGAGCGCCAGCATGGCCGCCGAGCGGGTGGCGATGGTGGCGACGACGGGCGCGGGCAGCCAGTCGGAGGGAGCTCCGGGGGTGTCCTCGGTGAGCCGGTCGGCGACCTCCTGGGCGGTGGGGCGCGCGGCCGGTTCCTTGGCGAGACACTGCTGTACGAGGTCGAGCAGCCGCTCCGGTACGCCGGCGAGGTCGGGCTCGTCGTGCACGGTCCGGTAGAGGAGCGCGTCCAGGGCACCCGTACCGAACGGCGGGCGTCCGGTGGCCGCGAAGGCGAGCAGGCAGCCGAGGGCGAAGACGTCGGAGGCGGGGCCGATGTCGGCGGAGCGGGCCTCGGCCTGCTCGGGGGCGAGGAAGCCGGGGGTGCCGACGACCATGTCGGCCGAGGTCAGCCCGGTCTCGTCGGTCGCGCGGGCGATGCCGAAGTCGATGAGCCGGGGGCCGTCGACGGCGAGCAGGACGTTCCCGGGCTTCACGTCCCGGTGCACGAGCCCGGCCGCGTGGACGGCGGCGAGCGCGCGGGCGACGGCGCCGCCGAGGATCCGTACGCTCCGCTCCGGCAGCGGCCCGTGGGCGCGGACGGCCTCGCCGACGGACGGGCCGGGCACGAAGGCGGTCGCCATCCACGGTTCGGGGGCGTCGGGGTCGGCACCGGTCACGGGTACGGCCCAGGGGCTGACGACCCGGCGGGCCGCCTCGACCTCGCGGCGGAAGCGAGCCCGGAAGTCGGGCTGGTCGGCCTGGTCGGCGAGGGTGACCTTGACGGCGGCGAGCGCGCCGGTGTCGGTGCGGCCCAGGTAGACGACGCCCATGCCGCCGGCGCCGAGGCGGCCGAGGAGCCGGTAGCCGGCGATCGTCGACGGGTCGGAGGGGAGCAGCGGCTGGAGCGCGGCGGGGCCGGAGGCGGGAACGGGCTCGGGCTCCGGGGTGGGCTGGGACGTCGGGCTCACGACGCGGCTCCCATCTGCTTCTTGAGGCGTTGCTCCATGGCGACCTGGGCCTGGGTCAGGACGGCGACGAGGTCCGTGGTGCGGCCGGGTGCGCCCTTGACGACGGTGGCGATGGTGATCTGGCCGATGCGGACCTGGTACCAGGTGTAGCCCTGCTTCCCCTTGAAGGCGTCGTTGACGTAGAGGCCGTTCTCGGAGAGGGAGTCGCTCGCACGGACGTTGCCGCCGACGCCGTAGGGCAGGCCGAGGGATCCGAGACCGATGATGCGTTCGCCCTGCCGCAACTGCTGGTCGGGGCAGCGCAGCGCCTCCTCCAGGGTCTCCGCCATCTCCCAGTCGGCGTCGGACTCGGTGCGGTGCACGGTGACGGTGGCGGCGACCCGCAGGGGGCCCTTTCCGCCGGCGGCCGGGATCTCGCTGTGGGCGGTGACGCTGGCCAGGACGGAGCGGGGCGGGGTTCCGGTCTCCCACGTGCAGTTCGCGTCGAGGACCGGCCAGGAGTCGGGGTCGCTGAGGTAGGGGCTGCGCTTGACGAAGTCGGGGCCCCAGGATTCGGGCCCCGCCACGATCGCCAGCGCCAGGCGTCGGCCCTCGGCGGCGTTCTTCGGGACGCGCTTCGGATCCGCGGTGAAGTCGAGGGCGGTGGGCGTGGGCTTCGCGGTCGAGGGCGCCGACGCGCTCGCGCTCGGTGTGCTCCGGGGCGGTTTCCCGTCGTCCCCGCCTCCTCCCGACGAACAGCCCGCCAGGAGTGCCACACCGGCCGCCAGCGCGGCACCGGTGCGCAGCGTTCTTCCGTACGCGTCCCTCACGATTCCCCCACGGTCGCTCACACGATCCCCCGGTCGGTGAACGAGATCGTACGGGTCCGCGGATCAACTCGCCGGGGCTACAACGTCATTGGGACGCCGCGCGCACCGTGTCGTAACGCACACGCGCCGCCTCCACCGCGCCGACCTGCCGCTCCGTCCAGCGGGCGAGTTCCCAGACCTGGCGGGCGGCGCCCTCGCCCAGGGGGGTGAGGCTGTAGTCGACGCGGGGTGGGATGACGGGCTTGGCGTCGCGGTGGACGAAGCCGTCGCGCTCCAGGGTCTGGAGGGTCTGGGCCAGCATCTTCTCGCTGACGCCGCCGATCTCGCGGCGCAGTTCGCTGAAGCGGTACGAGCGCTCCAGGAGGGCCGCGAGGACGAGGACGCCCCAGCGGCTGGTGACGTGTTCCAGGACGAGGCGCGAGGGGCACATCGGCTCGTTCACGTTCGGCGGCTTACTTACTCCCATGCCAGTACCTTACTTCAAAGTGGGTACTTACGAAAGGAAAGCGCCCGTCGTACGGTGAGTGCATCGCCCCACCGCACCCCACGGGAAGAAGGAAGCACCATGAGCATCGTCGTCACCGGAGCCACCGGACAGCTCGGCCGTCTCGTCGTCGACGCCCTCCTCTCCGGCGAGTCCGCGGTCCCCGCCGCGTCCGTCGTCGCCGTCGTCCGCGACAAGGAGAAGGCCGCCGACCTGGCCGAGCGCGGTGTCGAGCTGCGGATCGCCGACTACAGCCACCCGGAGACCCTGGCGGAGGCCTTCGAGGCCGGCGACCGGGTGCTCCTGATCTCGGGCAGCGAGGTCGGGCAGCGCGTCGCCCAGCACCGCGCCGTGATCGACGCGGCCAAGGCGGCGGGCGTGACCCAGCTCGCGTACACCGGCGTCCTCGGCGGCCCCGAGGCCGACTTCACGCTCGCCGACGAGCACAAGGCGACCGAGGAGCTGATCCTCGCCTCCGGCCTGCCGTACACCTTCCTGCGCAACGGCTGGTACTCCGAGAACTACACCGCGAACCTCGCCCCGGTCCTGGCCCACGGCGCCGTCGTCGCCAGCGCCGGCGAGGGCCGGGTGGCCTCCGCCGCCCGCGCCGACTACGCCGCCGCCGCGGCCGCCGTCCTGACCGGCCCGGCCGAGGAGCACCTGGACAAGGCGTACGAGCTGAGCGGCGACACCGCCTGGTCCCTCGCCGAGTACGCGGCCGAGGTCGGTGCCCAGACCGGCCGGGAGATCGCGTACAGCGACGTCCCCGCCGCGACCCACCTGGAGATCCTCACCGGCGCCGGCGTCCCGGGCCCCTTCGCCGAGATCCTCGTCGACGTCGACCGGGCCGTCGCCCTGGGCGCGCTCGCCCTGCGGACCGGCGACCTGACCCGGCTGATCGGCCGCCCGACCACCCCGATCGCCGAGTCGATCAAGGCCGCCCTGGCCGCCGCGTAACGCTGTCATGACCGTATAGCGGTACGGGCATGACAACCCGCCCCGTGCGGCGCTACCTTCGACAGGACAGCGCGGCACAGGGCGGGAGGTCCGGTGAAGACGGAGAAGAACGAAGGACGAGCAGGACTGCTCTACGGGATCGGCGCCTACGGCATGTGGGGACTGGTCCCGCTCTTCTGGCCCCTCCTCAAGCCCGCCGGCGCGATCGAGATCCTCGCCCACCGGATGGTGTGGTCCCTGGCCTTCGTCGGCATCGCGCTGCTCGCGCTGCGCCGCTGGGCCTGGATACCCGAGCTGGTGCGCAGCCCGCGCAAGCTCGGCCTGATCACCCTCGCCGCCGCCGTCATCACGGTGAACTGGGGCCTCTACATCTGGTCCGTGAACACCGGCCACGTCGTCGAGGCCTCCCTCGGCTACTTCATCAACCCGCTCGTCACCATCGCCCTCGGCGTCCTCGTCCTGAAGGAGCGACTGCGCCCCGCGCAGTGGGCGGCGGTCGGCGTCGGCTTCTCGGCCGTGCTCGTCCTGGCGATCGGGTACGGGCGGCCGCCGTGGATCTCGCTCACCCTCGCCTTCTCCTTCGCCCTCTACGGCCTGGTGAAGAAGAAGGTCAACATCGGCGGCCTGGAGTCGCTCGCCGCCGAGACGGCCGTGCAGTTCCTGCCCGCCCTCGGCTACCTCGTCTGGCTCGGGAGCCAGGGCACCCTGGCCTTCGGCCACCACGGCGCCGGCCACACGGCACTGCTCGCCGCCACCGGCATCGTCACGGCCGCGCCGCTCGTCTGCTTCGGGGCGGCGGCGATCCGGGTGCCGCTGTCGACGCTGGGCCTCCTCCAGTACCTCGCGCCGACCTTCCAGTTCCTGCTCGGGATCCTCTACTTCCACGAGGCGATGCCGGCGGAGCGCTGGGCGGGCTTCTCCCTCGTCTGGCTGGCCCTGACCATCCTCACCTGGGACGCGCTGCGGACGGCCCGGAAGAGCCGCGCGGCGATGGAGGCGGCGGCCGCCGCGTCCCGTACGGAGTCGGCTCCCGAGACCTCCGTGGCCTCCGCCCCCTGACGGGCGTCACGCGGCCAGGAGGTCGTGCTCCCGGATCAGCCAGCAGACCGCCGTCAGCCGCAGGGTCGCGAAGTCATGGCCGACGGGCTCGGTCCACTCGGCCTCGGAGAGCCGGTCGGTGAACCCGAGCACATAGTCGGCGAGCTCCTCCCGGCGGACGGTCCGCCCCTCCGGGCCCCGCCGGGCCGCGACCAGCGCGTCGCACACGGCCGCCGCGTGCTGGTCGACGGCGGCCACGAGCCCGGGCTCGAAGGAGAACTCCGAGAGCCGGGGCATGTACGTGGCGGCGACGTCGGTCAGCGGGCAGCCGGGCGAATCGTTCATCCCTCCACATTAGGGGCGTACGGGGGTGGTGAGGCCGTGACCTTGCTCGCAGCGGCCGGGAGGCGGCCCGCCGGGGCCGGGAGGAGTGCCTCCGCTGCCGTGGGGCGGCCGCCGCTGCCGGGAAATCCAGTGGCCTTTCCCGGCGCGCTCCCCGCACCCTGAGGCGCATGGAAGAACCGAAGTACCGGATCCGCGCGCTCCACACCGAGCGCACGGTCACCGTCTATCAGGCGTACCGGCCCGCGATCGGGCTGCCCGCCGCCCGCGACGGCCGCTTCCCGGACGTCTGGAAGCGGGACCGGATGACGTGGATCAAGCCCTCGTTCCTGTGGATGATGTACCGCTGCGGCTGGGGGACGAAGGAGGGCCAGGAGACCGTCCTCGCCGTGGAGATCAGCCGCGAGGGCTTCGAGTGGGCCCTGCGGAACGCCTGCCTCTCGCACTACAAGCACGGTTTCCACACCGACCAGGCGTCCTGGAAGCGGCAGTTGAGGCAGGCTCCGGCCCGGGTGCAGTGGGACCCTGAGCGCGATCTGCACCTCCGGGCCCTCCCGTACCGCTCGCTCCAGCTCGGCCTGTCGGGCGAGGCGTCCCGCCGGTACGCGGACGAGTGGACGGTCTCCATCACCGACGTCACGGCGCTCGCGCACGAGGTGCACGGTCTGGTCCGGGCGGGCGACCTGGAGGCGGCCGCCGGACTCCTGCCGCAGGAGAGGCCCTACCCGGAGCGGGAGGGCCTCCTGGAGCACCTGGGGGTTCAGGCTCCCGCGATCGAGAAGTTGAAGTCGCCGGTGCCGAGCATCCCGTAGAGCCGCAGCCACATGGGCAGGAGCTGCTCGGCGGCGCGGGCGCTGGACAGTTCACCGAGGTCGATGATCTGGTCGGCCGCCCAGCCGAAGGAGGCGAGCAGCTCCGCGACCACGGCCTTCGCGTCCGCGTCGTCGCCGCTCAGGAAGACGTGGTGGCGCCCCGGGACCCGGCCGGGCTCGACCATGACCGTGTTGGTCATGGTGTTGAGCGTCTTGACGACGCGCGTCTCCGGGAAGGCGCCCTGGAGCTGCTCGGCGACGCTCCGGCCGTCGGGCAGGCCGACCTTGGGCGGGAAGCCCTCCGAGAAGTCCAGCGCGTTGGACACGTCGATCAGGACCTTGCCGCGCAGGTTCTCGGCGCCCGCGGCCTGGAGGACGGCCAGGGAGACGAGCCCGCCGGTCGCGTTGACGACGAGCTCGGCGGTTGCGGTCGCGTCGGCGAAGGTCCCGTGCGTTCCGCCGTGCTCCTCGGCCCACTTGGCGGCGTCGGCGTTGTCCGGGGTGCGGGACCCCAGGGCCACCTCGTGCCCGAGGGAGACCAGCTTGGTGGCGAGCCGGCGCCCGACCTCGCCCGTTCCCAGTACGGCGATCTTCATGTGCGTGCGCTCCTTCAGAGGGCGAGGACTGCCAGGGAGGCCGACCTTATGCGCCCGACACATCCCGTGTCCCCGCATAACGATCTCTGCCCCGCCCGCACTTGAGCCACCGCGCCCCGCCCGGACGCCGGGCCCGAGGGCGAGGTGCGGGTGCCTACAGCCGGCTGAAGCCCGCCTGGAAGGTGTGGAAGGTGAGGGACGCGCCGCCGAGATAGCCGGCCTTCTCGCGGAGCTGGTCGACGACCGCCGCGCTCGGCTGCCCGTAGACGTCGATGGAGCGCAGCCGGATCACCGCGCCGAACGCGCGGAACTTCGGTCCGCCGACCTCCAGGTGCAGCTCCATCGACGCCGCGTCGGGATGCACGGCGACGACGGTCATCGTGGACGCGGACTCGTCGAGGTAGAAGTGGTACGCGATGATCTGCGGCTCGCGCTCCGCCACGAACGAGGCCAGGTCCCGCATCCGGTCCCTGGCCTCCTCGATCCGGCCCTCCAGGATCTCGGAACGGTCGATGTAGAAGAGGGGCTCCGCCATGGCCCGAAGCTAGCGCGCGGCTCCCGTCCGGCCCGTGCGACGCGCGCCGGACGGCACGTACCTCGCCCTGCAGGAGTACGACGTCATCGGCATCCGGCAGGGGCGCGCGTCCCGTGCCGCCGGCCCGGCCGTCCGCTGAGCGAACACTCCTGACCGGTTTCCGCTCTTGACGCGACATCGGGCTCTCGCTGAACATTCAGCACGCACAACAGCACAACTGCACGACACAGCACGCCAGTTCAGCTCCAGCGCCTCGTGGCTCCGCCGCCCGGGGCGTCTCGCACGTTCCGTCCCATCCCCGTTCGGAATCCGGAGCCCCCACATGAACATCTCCGTGCCCAGACGCGTCACCGCGGCCACCGCCCTCGCGGCGCTCGCGCTCGCCGGACTCACCGGCACCGGTGCGTCCGCCGCCCCGGCGGCGGTCACGCCGCCCGACATCTCGCTCACCAACGTCAAGCAGCACTTGGCGGACCTCCAGTCGATCGCCACCGCCAACGGCGGCAACCGCGCCCACGGCCGTACCGGCTACAAGGCCTCGATCGACTTCGTGAAGGCGAAGCTGGACGCCGCCGGCTACACCACCACGCTCCAGCAGTTCACCTACAACGGCGCCACCGGCTACAACCTGATAGCCGACTGGCCGGGCGGCGACCCGAACCAGGTCATCATGTCCGGCTCGCACCTGGACTCGGTCACCGGCGGCCCCGGCATCAACGACAACGGCTCCGGGTCCGCCGCGATCCTGGAGACCGCGCTCGCCGTCTCCCGCGCCCAGCTCCAGCCGACGAAGCACCTGCGGTTCGGCTGGTGGGGCGCGGAGGAGCTCGGGCTCGTCGGCTCGAAGTACTACGTCAACAACCTTCCCTCGACCGAGCGTTCAAAGATCAAGGGCTATCTGAACTTCGACATGATCGGCTCGCCGAACCCGGGCTACTTCGTCTACGACGACGACCCGACGATCGAGCAGACCTTCAAGGACTACTACGCCGGGCTCGGCATCCCCACCGAGATCGAGACCGAGGGCGACGGCCGCTCCGACCACGCGCCCTTCAAGAACGTGGGCATCCCGGTCGGCGGGCTCTTCTCCGGCGCCGACTACACCAAGACCTCGGCGCAGGCGCAGAAGTGGGGCGGGACGGCCGGTCAGGCCTTCGACCGCTGCTACCACTCGTCCTGCGACACCACGGCGAACATCAACGACACCGCCCTGGACCGGAACTCCGACGCCATCGCGTACGCGGTCTGGAACCTGTCCAGCGGGACGACGACCCCGCCGACCGGCACGGTCTTCGAGAACACCGCCGACGTCTCCATCCCGGACTCCCCCGGCGCCGCGGTGACCTCCACCGTGAACGTCACGGGCATCACGGGGAACGCGCCGAGCACCCTCAAGGTCGGCGTGGACATCGTCCACACCTACATCGGTGACCTCGTCGTCGACCTGATCGCCCCGGACGGCTCGGTCTACAGCCTGTCCAACCGGGCCGGCGGCAGCGCGGACAACATCAACACGACGTACACCGTGAACGCCTCCTCCGAGGTCGCCAACGGCGCCTGGAAGCTCCGCGTCCAGGACAAGGCCTCGGTCGACACGGGTTACATCAGCGGGTTCAAGCTGACGTTCCCGTAACGCCTCCCGTAGGAGCGGAGAACTCCCGGGCGGGTCGGTGACATCGCCCCCGACCCGCCCGGGGCCCCAACGCGCGTCCTACTTGGCGGCGTTCGCCGCGTTCACCAGCGCGTCCTTCGTCACCGCGCCGACGTAGACCTTGCCGTCGTCGGTGAGCAGCGCGTTCACCAGCTTCGTCTTGAAGACGGTGCCCGAGCCGAACTTCCCGCTGACCTTGTCGCCGAGGGAGTCCAGGAAGCCCTGGAACTCCTTCGGCGCCTCGTCCGTCTTCGGCGCCGGAGCACCCGTGTCGAACGCCGCGATGGTCGTCCAGCCCTCGCCGATGACGGTCGGGCCGCCGTCCTTCCCGAAGTCCTTCCCGAAGCCCGCTCCGAGGCCGGGGAACCCCTTCCCGAGGTCCTCGAAGCCCTCCGGCAGGTCCTCCGCGCCCTCCGTCGCCTTCTCCGCCGCGCCCTCCGTCACCTTCGCGCCCTTGGGCGCGGTGAAGGTGAACTCCGAGGCGGCCGGCTTGCCGAAGTCGACCTTCGTGAAGCCCGCGTCGACGACCGGCTTGCCGCCGTCGACCGAGGCGAGGGTGAACTTCAGCGGGGTGCCGTTGGCCGCGTCCACCGCGATCTTCACCGACTCGACCGTGGAACCGGCCTGCTTCGGCTTGATGACCAGCTGGTACGCGTCCCGGCCGGCCACCTTCGCCGTGCCGTCGACCGTGATGGACGTCGTGTCGCCGGCGGCCTTCAGGACCTCGTCGGCGAGCTCCTTGGGCGTGCCGGGGAACTTCTGGTCCTTCCCGTCGGCGTCGGGGGCGCCGGAGGAGGCGCCCTTCTCGTGGAAGGCCTCGTTCGACTTGCTGTCGTAGCCCCAGACGTCGTCGCCGTTGTGGATGAGGCTGTACTCGTCGGAGCCGTCGAGCAGGGTGAGCTTCTGGCGCTCGGGGCCGTCCGCCGCCAGGCGGAGGGTGTGGCTGCCGGAGAAGAGCTCGGTGAGCTTCTCGGACGGGTCGGCCGAGGAGGGTCCGCCGTCGCCGTCCATGCTCCCGAAGCCGGAGGCCAGGCCGTCGAGGGCCGGCAGGCCCAGGTCGGTGGAGATCTTGAAGGTGCCGGACAGGGTCTGGGTGTCCGAGGCGGCGATCTTCTCGATGAGCTGCTGGGCCGTGATCTCCGGCAGGTCCGGGTCGCCGGACGCCGCCAGCGCCGGGACGAGCCCGATGGTCGCGGCGGCCACTCCGGCCACCGCGACCGGGACGATGAACCGGCTCGCCTTACGGGTCTCTGCCATGGTCTCCGCTACCTCCGTACGGTGCTGCCCCTGTGGATGATGACTCCATCTCACCAAGACGTCGACGGGAAAGCGTCAGACCCCGGGATCAACCTCACGTACTGCTTCGGGATGACCCGACCCTGAGAAGACCTACCCCGCGCGGTGGACCACGGCGTCGCACATCTCCTCGAGCGCCGCCTTCGCGTAGCCGTCGGGCAGCGGCGCCAGCATCGCGCGGGCCTCCTCCGCGTACCGCACGGTGTCCCGGCGGGCCTGCTCCAGGGCGGGGTGGGCGCGCAGCAGGCGCAGGGCCTCGGCGTGCCGCTCGTCGTCGCTGAGGTCGCCGTCGATCAGGGCGACGAGCTCCAGGTCCTCCGGGCGGCCGTGGGCGGCCGCCGCGGCCCGCAGGTGGAGGACGGGGAGGGTGGGGATGCCCTCGCGGAGGTCGGTGCCGGGGGTCTTGCCGGACTCGTGGGAGTCGGAGGCGATGTCGAGGACGTCGTCGGCGAGCTGGAAGGCGACGCCGAGCCGCTCGCCGTACTGGGTGAGGATGTCGACGACGCTGTCGTCGGCGCCGGACATCATGGCGCCGAAGCGGCAGGAGACGGCGACGAGGGAGCCGGTCTTGCCGCCGAGGACGTCGAGGTAGTGGTCGACGGGGTCGCGGCCGTCCGTGGGACCGGCGGTCTCCAGGATCTGGCCGGTGACGAGCCGTTCGAACGCCTCGGACTGGATGCGTACGGCCTCGGGGCCGAGGTCCGCCAGCGTGTGCGAGGCACGGGCGAAGAGGAAGTCACCCGTGAGGACGGCGATCGAGTTGCCCCAGCGGGTGTTGGCGCTGTCGACGCCCCGTCGGACGTCGGCCTCGTCCATGACGTCGTCGTGGTAGAGCGTGGCCAGGTGGGTGAGCTCGACGACCACGGCGGAGGGCACGACGCCCGGCGCGTAGGGGTCGCCGAACTGGGCGGCGAGCATCACGAGCAGGGGGCGGAACCGCTTCCCCCCGGCGAGCACGAGGTGCTGCGCGGCCTCCGTGATGAAGGGGACATCGCTCTTGGTGGCGTCCAGGAGGCCCGCCTCCACAGCCGCCAAACCGGTCTGGACATCGGCCTCAAGAGCCTGGTCCCGCACGCTAAGACCGAACGGCCCGACGACGGTCACGAGGGGGTCTCCTGTCTGCTGACGCCTGCTGACGATCACACGGATTGTTCACATGGACTGTTGACGATCACATGGATTGTCGATGTGTCGCTCGATTCACTCAAGCCAGCGTATCCGGTCACCTTTCGATCACCGTGGGCGCCTTCCCGTCACCCCCGGTATGTTCGGGATCAGCTCATACGACCAGGAGTAGGCGTTTTGTCCCGAACAACGATCGACACCGATACGAACGGCGAGCAGCCTCCCCCCGAGGACGACCACGCCTTCCTCGGACATCCACGGGGTCTGCTGAGCCTCTCCGGCCTGGAGGTCTGGGAGCGGTTCTCGTTCCTCGGCATGCAGGCGATCCTCGTCCTCTACTTCGCCGCGACCGTCGCCGACGGCGGCCTCGGCATGGACCCGGGCACGGCGGCCTCCGTCTCCGCCGCCTACGGCACCCTCGTCTACCTGGTCTCGGTGGCCGGCGGCTGGCTCGCCGACCGCATCCTCGGCTCGTACCGCGCGGTCCTCTGGGGCGGCGTCCTGATCGCCTGCGGGCATTACGCCATGGCGGTGCCGACCGCCGCCATGACCTGGGTCGGGCTCGGCCTGATCAGCGCCGGCACGGGCCTGCTCAAGCCGAACGTGGCGACGATGGTCGGCAAGCTCTACCGCACGGACGACGACCGCCGGGACGCCGGTTTCGCGCTCTACTACATGGCGATCAACATCGGCGCCTTCGCGGGACCGCTCATCACCGGCTGGCTCGCCGACCACAAGGGCTACCACTGGGGCTTCTCGGCCGCCGCGCTCGGCATGACCCTCGGCCTCGTCCAGTACGTCGCCGGCCGCCGTCACCTGGCCGGACGCAGGCACTCCGCCGAGTTCGCCCTCGCCCCCGAGGCCATGCGCCGGGCCGTGCGCCTGATGGTGGTCGGCACGGTCGCCACGGGCCTCGTCGCCACGGCCCTCGCCCTCGCCGGCTGGCTCACCATGGACCGGTTCGTCGACCTGCTGACCCTGATCTCGGTGATCGCCCCCGTCGTGTACTTCGCGGTCATGTTCCGCAGTCCCCGGGTGACCGCCGAGGAGCGCGGCCGCCTCAGGCCGTACGTCGTGCTCTTCCTGGCCTCCGTGGCGTTCAACTTCATCCTCTTCCAGGCGTACTCGACGATGATGCTGCTCGCCTCCACCAACGCCCGCACGACCCTCCTCGGCCTCGACTTCCCGGCCAGTTGGTACGCCTCCGCCCTCGGCGCCTTCGAGGTCCTCCTGGCGCCCGTGGTGGCCGCCCTCTGGGCCCGGATGGGACCCAGGCAGCCGCACGCCTCCAACAAGATCGCCTTCGGGGTGATCCTCGGCGGCCTGTCCTTCCTCCTGATGGTCCTGCCGACCTCGGGACACGCCGACGACACGTACCGGATGGCCGCCTGGTGGATCGTCGGCTCGTACCTGCTGCTCGGCCTCGGCGACGTGCTCCTGGAGACCTCCGGCATGTCCGCGACCAGCAAGCTCGCCCCGAAGGCCTTCGCCAGCCAGACGATGTCCCTCTGGTTCCTCTCCCTCGCCCTCGCCAACGGCATCCAGGCCCAGACCGTGAAGCTCTACGACGACGTCTCCAAGCCCGCCTACTTCGGGGTGAACGGCGCCGTGGCCGTCGCCGTCGGCCTCGCCGTGATCGCCCTGGCGCCCTGGCTGCGCCGCACGATGCACCCCGTCCACTAGTCCGCCAGTCCGCCCAGGGAGCCGCGATGAAGATCCGTACCGACTTCCCGTACGAGACCCGCCACGAGGACGTCCGCATCCCGCTGCCGGACGGCACACGGCTGTACGCGCGCGTGTGGCGCCCGCTCACCGACGAACCCGTACCGGCCCTCCTGGAGTACCTGCCGTACCGCCTCACCGACTGGACGGCCCCCCGCGACTGGCAGCGCCACCCCTGGTACGCGGGCCACGGCTACGCCTCCGTACGCGTCGACGTCCGCGGCCACGGCAACAGCGAGGGCCTGCCCGGCGACGAGTACGACCCCGTCGAGCTCGCCGACGGCGTCGCCGTCGTGAACTGGCTCGCCGCACAGCCCTGGTGCACCGGGAAGGTCGGCATGTTCGGCATCTCCTGGGGCGGCTTCAACTCGCTCCAGATCGCCGCCCTCGCCCCCGAGCCGCTCAAGGCGATCGTCACCGTCTGCTCCACCGACGACCGCTACGACAACGACGTGCACTACATGGGCGGCTCGGTCCTCGGCGTCGACATGCACGCCTGGGCGGCCACCATGCTCGCCTTCGTCTCCCGGCCCCCGGACCCCCAGTACGTCGGCGAGGAATGGCGCGAGCTGTGGCTGAAGCGCCTGGACGCCGTCGAACCGCTCATCCACACCTGGCTCGCCCACCAGACCCGGGACGCGTACTGGAAACACGGCAGCGTCTGCGAGGACTACTCCGCCATCCGGGCCGCCGTCCTCGCCGTCGGCGGCTGGCACGACCCGTACCGCGACACCGTCCTGCGGCTCGCCCGGCACCTCCCCCAGGACCGGGTCCGCGGCATCATCGGCCCCTGGTCCCACCAGTACCCCGACCGCGGCCTGCCGCCGGGCCCGGCGATCGGCTTCCTCCAGGAGACCCTGCGCTGGTGGGACCACCACCTCAAGGGCGCCGAGAACGACGTGATGGCCGAGCCCCTGCTCCGCTCCTGGATCAGCGACTCGCACCCGCCGGCCACCGTCTACGAGGAGCTGCCCGGCCGCTGGGTCGCCGACCCCGCCTGGCCCTCCCCGCACGTCACCCCGGTCACGTACGCCTTCCAGGGCGCCCCGGTCGTCGTCGACTCGCCCCAGCAGACCGGCATCGACGCCGGCCGCTTCTTCCCCTTCGGCAACGACGCCGACCTGCCGCCCGACCAGCGCGACGAGGACGCCCACTCGGCCTGCTTCGACTTCCCCGTACCGGCGGACGGGCCGGCCATCGAGATCCTGGGCCGCCCCTCCGTGAGCCTCGCCCTGCGCACCACCGCCCCCACCGGCCAGGTCATCGCCCGGCTCTGCGACATCGCCCCCGACGGCTCCTCCACCCTCGTCACCCGGGGCGCCCTGAACTTCTCCGCCCGCTACGGCCGCGACCGGGCCGTGGAGGCGCAGATCGGCGAGACGGAGAGCCTCGTCTTCGAGCTGAACGGCATCGGGCACACCTTCCCGCCCGGCCACCGGGTGCGGCTCGCCGTCTCCTCCACGTACTGGCCGTGGATCTGGCCCCAGCCCGACGCCGCCGGCTTCACCCTCGACCCGGCCGGCTCCTCCCTCACCCTCCCGGTCCGCGCGCCCACCCAGGACGCCGTCGCATGGGAGGAGCCCGAGCAGTCCGCGCCCCTCGGGGTCGCCTACCCGGCCACCCTGGAGGAGCCGCGCCCGGAGCGGGTGGTGGTCCGGGACGTGGCGAAGGGCGAGTGGACGCTGGAGGTCGACCCCAAGTACGGCGGCACGCGCGTGTACCCGGACGGCCTGGAGTACACCGAGGACGCCGTGGAGACCTACACGATCGAGGAGAGCGGCCCGCTGTCCGCCCGGACCCGCTCGGAGTGGACGATCCGGCTGCACCGGCCCGAACTGGCCTGGGACGTCACCGTCGACACCCGCTCGGAGATCTCCTGCGACGCCGACGCCTTCCACACCGAGAACGAGGTGGTGTGCAAGGAGGGCGGCGAGGTCGTCTTCCACCGCACCTGGGAAAAGAAGATCCCCCGCACGGCGGGCTGACTTCACGCCGTGCGGGGGACCGTTCGGGGGTTACGCCTGCGCGCCGGCCTTGCGGCGGCGGGCGACGACCAGCGCACCGGCGCCCAGGGCGACGGCCCCGGCGGCGGCGAGGCCGAGCGGCAGGGTGTCGTTCGCACCGGTGGCGGCGAGGGTGCCGTTCACGGGGGTGTTCGACGAGCCGCCCTGCTGGGTGGTGTTCGTGTTGCCGGTGGTGGCGGTCGGCGCCGGGGTCGGCGTCGTCTCCGAGGGCTTCGGCGTCGGCTTGTCACCCTTGGCGGCCAGGATGCCGAAGTTCAGCTCGGCGTACTCCTCGCCGATGCCGCAGGAGCCGTCGTTGTTCTCCCACTCGCCGTAGCCGAAGAGGATGCCCTTGCCGGCGGTGGCCTTGGCGTCGACCGTGAGGCGCAGCTTCACGTCGTACGAGGCGCCCTTGGCGATCTTGCCGACCTCGATGGAGTCGAACTTCTCGGTGATCGGCGTCCACTCCAGGACGTCGGCGGAGGACCACTCGACCGGGATGGCGTACTTCGAGAAGTCCGTCTCCAGGTCGAGGTCCGTGCCGGGCTCGGGGAGCCGCACGGC
Organism: Streptomyces sp. NPDC055815; assembly: GCF_053616475.1. Classification (NCBI taxonomy): domain Bacteria; kingdom Bacillati; phylum Actinomycetota; class Actinomycetes; order Kitasatosporales; family Streptomycetaceae; genus Streptomyces; species Streptomyces sp. NPDC055815. Next base: position 22,538 of record NZ_JBSHDU010000085.1, read on the forward strand.
GTTCACGAAGGCGTTGACGAGGTCCAGCGCGTGGTCGGAGGTGTTGGTGACCCGCAGCGAGAAGACCGTGGGCTGACCGGCGGTGACCGTCTTCGGCCCGCTGACCGCGACCTTGACGGCGGAGTCCTCGTTGCACTCCTCCCCGATCTCCTCGTAGAACGCCAGCTCTTCCTTGGCGTCGTCGAGCTTCTCGGCGGCGGTCTTCTTCACCTTCTCGGCGAGCTTGACCACACGGTCGGCGGCGTCCTTGGCGGCGGTGAGCGCGGCCTTGGCCTCCGTCAGCTTCGTGTCGGCGGCGGTCTTCGCGGTCGCGGCCGCGGTGGCGGCCGTCAGCGCGGCGGTGACGGCGTCGGCGGCGGCCTGCTTCTCCGCGTCGGTCGCGGTCTCCGGCAGCTTCGTCACGGCCTCCTGGGCCTTGGCGAGCGCGTCGTCGGCCTCGGTCTTCTTGGCGGCGGCGGCGTCGACGGCCTTCTGGGCGTCGGCGACCGCGACCACGAGGACGTTGTCGGCCTTGTCGAGGGCCTTCCGGTCCGCGGTGGCCTTGTCGAGTTCAACGACGGCCTCGTCGTACTCCTTCTGCGCCAGGGCGACGGCGGCCTTCAGCTCCTCCAGCGAGGGCATGTCGTCCTCGGGGTCGTCCCCGTGGGTCGCGGGCTTCTGCGAGGCGGTGGGCGACGGCTTGGTGTCGGCGAACGCCGGCGCGGCCGAGAGGAACACGACCGGGGTGGTCACGGCGGCGGCCACGGCGGTCGCCAGAATGCGGCGGATCTTCACGTTGCGGACCTTTTCCTGGTCAGAGAGAAAGACTGCGAAGAAGGGGGTGCGCGCGCCCGCGGCTACTTCACGCGGCGCGACGTCAGCATGATCGTAGGGCCGGAAGGGGCCCGGCGGGAGCCTTGTTTCCGCAGCTCGTAAGGGTGTTCCGGCCCCGGTCACGACACAAAGCGCGCGAATGCGGGCAGTTGCCCACGGAGGCCGCAGTTTCTGTGTGATCCATGTCATCCGCGCCCGGCGGCCCGCCCCGTAACGTGTCCCCCACACACGTGGAAAGCGAGGCACGCACCGATGTCCGAGCACAGCCCGCTCGATCTGGCCGAGGGCGATCCCTTCGGCCCGCACAACCTCCCGTACGGCGTCTTCTCCACCGCCGACGAGCCCGGGCGGCGCCGGCTCGGCGTCCGCATCGGCGGGCACGTCCTGGACGCGGGTGCCGCGGCGCACGCGCTCGGCTCGCCCTACGCGGCACTGCTCGCGCAGCCCAGCCTCAACCCGCTGCTCGCGGCCGGGCGGACCGCCTGGCGCGATGTCCGCAGGGCGCTGACGGCCTGGGTGACGGTGCCGGCGCACCGGGCGGACATCGAGCCGCTGCTGCACCCGCTGGATGCGGTGACGCTGCACCTGCCGTACGAGGTCGCGGACTACGTCGACTTCTACGCGAGCGAGCACCACGCGACGAACGTGGGGAAGATCTTCCGCCCGGACGGCGACGCGCTCACCCCCAACTGGAAGCACCTGCCGATCGGTTACCACGGCCGCGCGGGCACGGTCGTGGTCTCCGGCACCGATGTCGTACGCCCCTCCGGGCAGCGCAAGGCCCCGTCGGACCCGGCGCCGGTCTTCGGCCCGTCGGTGAAGCTGGACATCGAGGCGGAGGTCGGCTTCCTCGTCGGGACCCCGTCCGAGCTCGGGAAGCCGGTCCCGCTGGCCGACTTCCGGGAGCACGTCTTCGGTCTGACGCTGCTCAACGACTGGTCGGCGCGGGACGTGCAGGCCTGGGAGTACGTGCCGCTCGGCCCGTTCCTCGGCAAGTCGTTCCAGACCTCCGTCTCCGCGTGGGTGACGCCCCTGGAGGCCCTGGACGCGGCCCGTACGGCCCCGCCCGCGCGCGACTACCCCCTTCTCCCCTACCTGGACGACGCGGCGGAGGAGGAGCCGGGCGGCTTCGACCTGCGGATCTCGGTGGAGATCAACGGCGAGGTGGTGGCCGAGCCGCCGTTCTCCTCGATGTACTGGACGGCGGCCCAGCAGCTCGCCCACATGACGGTGAACGGCGCCTCGCTCCGCACGGGTGACCTGTACGGCTCCGGCACGGTCTCCGGGCCCGAGGTGAACCAGCGCGGCTCGCTCCTGGAGCTCACCTGGAACGGCCGCGACGCCCTCGAACTGCCGGGCGGCAAGCGGACGTTCCTGGAGGACGGCGACGAGGTCGTGCTCACGGCCTGGGCGCCGGGCGCGGACGGCACCCGTCTGGCGCTGGGCGAGGTCCGGGGCCGGATCGTCCCCTCCGCCTGACCGCACGCATGAGGGGCGCCCCCGCACGGCAGGGGGCGCCCATCCCCGTTCTTGGGCAGGCGCACACCATCTCTTGTCGGAGACTTGGCCGCCGCTTTGGAGCCCCCTTCCCGGGCCCGAACTAGCGTTCCCGGCATGTCTCCGAACCCCCCACATCACCCCTTGCGTCCCCCCTCCCCAAGCGCCGGCCCGCCCGTCCTCCCGTACCGGAAGCCGACGGAGGGCCGGGACTACTGGGTCCTGGACGACGTGCTGCCGGACGTCGACGCCGTCCGCGCCCGCTGCCTCGGGAAGGAGGACTGGGTCCAGGGCGCTCCGGTCAACCCCGAGCCCTGGCCGGGCCAGCGGGCCATGCCGGGCCTGGAGCCGGACGAACTCGCCCAGGTGGAACGGCTGGTGCGGAAGGCGACCGGCGCGCCGCGGATCTGGGCGGTGGACCCGGACCGCGCCGGCACCTTCAACCACAACTGCGTCCAGGCCGTCGGCAAGGACGAGTGCGAGCCCCGCCCGCACACGGACTCCCGCAGCCTGTGCCGCTACGCCGCCGTGCTCTACCTCAGCCCGGACACCCCCAAGGACTGCGGCACCAGCTTCTACCGCCAGAACCTCCCGGGCGGCCGGCTCGGCGGCAACCAGGTCCTGGCCCCGCACGACAACCTGGTCGACGCCCTCGGCACCCGCTTCGTCCCCCCCGACTCCTTCTCCGAGGACATCCGCGTCCCCCACCGGTACAACCGCCTGCTGCTCTACTCGGCCAACCTGATGCACAGCGCGACGGGCTACTGGGGCACCACCCTGGAGGACAAGCGCATGACGGCCGTCTTCTTCTGGATGGCCTGACCCGGGGACGTACGACGAAGGGCCCGGCTCGCCCCCGAGCCGGGCCCTTCCCGCGTACCGCCCGGTCTACCGGACGAAGACGCTCGCCTGGTTCGCCAGGTCCAGGAAGTACTGCGGGGCGAAGCCGAGGACCAGGGTGACCGCGACGCCCGCCGTGATCGTGATGCTCGTCAGGGCCGAGGGGACGGCGACCGTGGGGCCGTCGGCCTTCGGCTCGCTGAAGAACATGAGCACGATGACCCGGATGTAGAAGAACGCGGCGATCGCCGAGGAGATCACACCGACCACGACGAGCGCGCCCGCGCCGCCGTCCGCCGCCGCCTTGAAGACCGCGAACTTCCCGGAGAAGCCGGAGGTCAGCGGGATGCCGGCGAAGGCGAGCAGGAAGACCGCGAAGACCGCCGCGACGAGCGGCGAACGGCGGCCGAGCCCGGCCCACTTGGACAGGTGGGTGGCCTCGCCGCCCGCGTCCCGGACCAGGGTGACGACGGCGAACGCGCCGATCGTCACGAAGGAGTAGGCGCCCAGGTAGAAGAGGACGGACGAGATGCCGGACGGCGTCGCCGCGATGACGCCCGCGAGCAGGAAGCCCGCGTGCGCGATCGACGAGTACGCCAGGAGCCGCTTGATGTCGGTCTGCGTGATGGCGACGATCGCACCGCCCAGCATGGTGACGATGGCGACGCCCCACATGACCGGCCGCCAGTCCCAGGTGAGACCGGGCAGCACCACGTACAGCAGGCGGAGCAGCGCGCCGAACGCGGCGACCTTGGTGGCGGCGGCCATGAAGCCGGTGACAGGGGTCGGGGCGCCCTGGTAGACGTCCGGGGTCCACATGTGGAACGGCACGGCGCCGACCTTGAAGAGGAGCCCCATGAGGACCATCGCGAAGCCGATGAGCAGCAGCGCGTCGTTGCCCATGGTGTCGGCGAGCGCCGGGTCGACGGAGCCGATCGAGCCGTCCACGACCCGGGCGATGGTGGCGTACGAGACGGAGCCCGCGTAGCCGTAGAGCAGGGCGATCCCGAAGAGCAGGAAGGCCGAGGAGAAGGCGCCGAGCAGGAAGTACTTGACGGCCGCCTCCTGCGACATCAGCCGCTTGCGGCGGGCGACGGCGCACAGCAGGTACAGCGGGAGGGAGAAGACCTCCAGGGCGACGAAGAGCGTCAGGAGGTCGTTGGCCGCCGGGAAGACCAGCATGCCGGAGATCGCGAACAGCGCGAGCGGGAAGACCTCGGTGGTGGTGAACCCGGCCTTGACGGCCGCCTTCTCGTGGTCGCTGCCGGGGACGGCGGCGGCCTCGGCGGCGAAGGAGTCGACCTTGTGGCCGTGGTCGGCCGGGTCGAGCCTGCGCTCGGCGAAGGTGAAGACCGCCACGATGGAGGCGAGGAGAATGGTGCCCTGGAGGAAGAGGGCGGGTCCGTCGACGGCGATGGCGCCCATGGCCGCGATGTGGGCCTTGGTGGAGCCGTAGCCGCCCGCCGCCAAGCCGACGATGGCGGCGAAGGCGGCGGCGAGCGCGGCGACGGAGAGGAACACCTGGCTGTGGTAGCGGGCCTTGCGGGGCACGAAGGCCTCGACGAGGACGCTGACGACCGCGGCGCCGAGCACGATCAGCACCGGCGAGAGCTGTGTGTACTCGATGTGGGGTGCCGGGATCTTGTCCAGCGGCTCGGCCGCTGTCGTCCACAAGCTGTGGACAGCCATGGAACTCACTTGGCCGCCTCCACGTTCTGAATCTGGGGCTGGGGGTCCTTCTGCTGGACGTCCGACATGGTGTGCCGCACGGCCGGGTTGACGACGTCCGTCAGCGGCTTCGGGAAGACCCCGAGGAAGATCAGGACGGCGATCAGCGGGACGACGACGGCCAGCTCGCGCGCCCGCAGGTCGGGCAGGGCCCGCACCTCCTCCTTCACCGGCCCGGTCATCGTCCGCTGGTACAGGACGAGGGTGTAGAGCGCGGCGAGGACGATGCCGGTGGTGGCGATGATGCCGGCCACCGGGTACCGGGCGTACGCGCCGACCAGGACCAGGAACTCGCTGACGAACGGCGCGAGTCCGGGCAGCGACAGGGTCGCGAGGCCGCCGATCAGGAAGGTGCCGGCGAGCACCGGGGCGACCTTCTGCACACCGCCGTAGTCGGCGATGAGCCGCGAGCCGCGCCGGGAGATCAGGAACCCGGCGACGAGCATCAGCGCGGCCGTCGAGATGCCGTGGTTGACCATGTAGAGCGTGGCACCGGACTGGCCCTGGGTGGTCATCGCGAAGATGCCCAGGATGATGAAGCCGAAGTGCGAGATGGACGCGTAGGCGACCAGGCGCTTGATGTCCCGCTGGCCGACGGCGAGCAGCGCGCCGTACACGATGCTGATCAGCGCCAGGACGACGATCGCGGGGGTGGCCCACTTGCTCGCCTCGGGGAAGAGGCCGAGGCAGAAGCGGAGCATCGCGAAGGTGCCGACCTTGTCGACGACGGCCGTGATGAGGACGGCGACGGGGGCGGTGGCCTCCCCCATCGCGTTCGGCAGCCAGGTGTGCAGCGGCCAGAGCGGCGCCTTCACCGCGAAGGCGAAGAAGAAGCCGAGGAACAGCCACCGCTCGGTGCTGGTCGCCATCTCCAGGGAGCCGTTGGCGCGGGCTTCGGCGATCTCGGTGAGCGAGAAGTTCCCCGCGACCACGTAGAGCCCGATGACCGCGGCCAGCATGATGAGGCCGCCGACGAGGTTGTAGAGCAGGAACTTGACGGCCGCGTAGGAGCGCTGGGCCGCCGCGTTCTCGTCGGAGCCGCTGTGGGCGCGGTCGCCGAAGCCGCCGATGAGGAAGTACATCGGGATGAGCATGGCTTCGAACAGGATGTAGAAGAGGAAGACGTCGGTGGCCTCGAAGGAGAGGATCACCATCGCCTCCACCATGAGGATCAGGGCGAAGAAGCCCTGCGTCGGCCGCCACCTCTTCGAGGAGGTCTCCAGCGGGTCGGCGTCGTGCCAGCCGGCCAGGACGATGAAGGGGATCAGCAGGGCGGTGAGGCCGATGAGGGCCACCCCGATGCCGTCCACGCCCAGTTCGTAGCGGACACCGAAGTCCTTGATCCAGGAGTACGACTCGACGAGCTGGTAGCGGTCGCCGCCGGGCTCGAACTGTGCCCAGACGACGGCCGCGAGGACGAGCGTGGCGAGCGAGACGAGCAGCGCGAGCCACTTGGCGGCGGTGCGGCGGGCGGCGGGCACGGCCGCGGTGAGCACGGCGCCCACCGCGGGCACCGCCGCCGTCGCCGTCAGGAGCGGGAAGCCCGCGTTGACCACTGGGGACATGGGAGTCACACCGCCCTCATCAGCAGGGTCGCGGCGATCAGCACCGCCGTACCTCCGAACATGGAGACCGCGTACGAGCGGACGTAGCCGTTCTGGAGCTTGCGCAGCCGGCCGGAGAGTCCGCCGACCGAGGCCGCGGTGCCGTTGACCACGCCGTCCACCAGGCTGTGGTCGACGTAGACGAGCGAGCGGGTCAGGTGCGTGCCGCCCCGGACGAAGACGACGTGGTTGAAGTCGTCCTGGAGCAGGTCGCGGCGGGCGGCCCGGGTGAGGAGCGAGCCGCGCGGGGCGACCACCGGGACGGGCCGGCGGCCGTACTGCACGTACGCGAGGCCGACGCCGATCACCATGACGGCGACGGTGGCGGCGGTGACGGCGGCGGCGCTGATCGGCGGGTGGCCGTGCTCGAAGCCGGTGACCGGCTCCAGCCACTCGACGAAGCCGGAGAACTCGAAGAGCGCGCCTGCGGCGACCGAGCCGACGGCCAGCAGCACCATCGGGATGACCATGGACCTGGGCGACTCGTGCGGGTGCGGCTGCTGCCCGTTCTCGTCGTCCTGCCAGCGCTTCTCGCCGAAGAAGGTCATCAGCATGACGCGGGTCATGTAGTACGCGGTGATGGCCGCGCCGAGCAGGGTGACCGCGCCGAGGATCCAGCCCTCGGTGCCGCCCTTGGCGAAGGCCGCCTCGATGATCTTGTCCTTGGAGAAGAAGCCGGACAGGCCGGGGAAGCCGATGATCGCGAGGTAGCCGAGGCCGAAGGTGATGAAGGTGACCGGCATGTACTTCCGCAGGCCGCCGTACTTCCGCATGTCGACCTCGTCGTTCATGCCGTGCATGACGGATCCGGCGCCGAGGAACAGCCCGGCCTTGAAGAAGCCGTGCGTCACCAGGTGCATGATCGCGAAGACGTAGCCGATGGGGCCGAGGCCGGCCGCCAGGATCATGTAGCCGATCTGCGACATCGTCGAACCGGCGAGCGCCTTCTTGATGTCGTCCTTCGCGCAACCGACGATCGCACCGAAGAGGAGCGTGACCGCGCCGACGACGGTGACGACGAGCTGGGCGTCCGGCGCGGCGTTGAAGATGTCGGCGGAGCGGACGATCAGGTACACACCGGCGGTCACCATCGTGGCCGCGTGGATGAGGGCCGAGACCGGGGTCGGGCCCTCCATCGCGTCCCCGAGCCAGGACTGCAGCGGCACCTGGGCCGACTTGCCGCAGGCGGCGAGGAGCAGCATTAGGCCGATCGCGGTCAGCTTGCCCTCGGAGGCCTGTCCGCTCGCCTCCAGGACCGGCCCGAAGGTGAAGGTGCCGAAGGTGGTGAACATGATCATGATGGCGATCGAGAGGCCCATGTCGCCGACACGGTTGACGATGAACGCCTTCTTCGCGGCGGTGGCCGCGGTGGGCTTGTGCTGCCAGAAACCGATCAGGAGGTACGAGGCGAGGCCGACGCCCTCCCAGCCGAAGTACAGGAGCAGGTAGTTGTCGGCGAGGACGAGCAGGAGCATCGCCGCGACGAACAGGTTGAGGTAGCCGAAGAACCGGCGGCGGCGCTCGTCGTGCTCCATGTAGCCGATGGAGTAGACGTGGATGAGCGTGCCGACCCCGGTGATCAGCAGGACGAAGGTCATCGACAGCTGGTCGAGCTGGAAGGCCATGTCCGCCTGGAAGCCCCCGACGGGGATCCAGGTGTAGAGCGTCTGGTGCAGGGCCCGGTCGTCGGCGCTCTTGCCGAGCATGTCGGCGAAGAGCGCCAGGCCGATCAGGAAGGACACGCCCGCGAGGAGCGTGCCGAGCCAGTGCCCGGTCTTGTCGAGCCGCCGGCCGCCGCAGAGCAGCACCGCCGCCCCGAGCAGGGGCGCCCCGATGAGCAGCGCAATGAGATTTTCCACGGTCAGCCCCTCACAGCTTCATCAGGCTGGCGTCGTCGACCGAGGCCGAGTGGCGGGCACGGAAGACGGACACGATGATCGCGAGCCCGACGACGACCTCCGCGGCGGCGACGACCATCGTGAAGAAGGCGATGATCTGTCCGTCGAGGTTGCCGTGCATGCGGGAGAAGGTGACGAACGCGAGGTTGCAGGCGTTGAGCATGAGCTCGACGCACATGAAGACGACGATCGCGTTGCGCCGGATCAGCACCCCGGCCGCACCGATGGTGAACAGCAGGGCGGCCAGGTACAGGTAGTTGACGGGATTCACCTAGAAGCCTCCTCTTCGCGGCCCAGGCGCTCCGCCGACCGCTGCTCCAGGGCCTTGAGGTCCGAGAGCGCCTCGGTGGACACGTCCCGGATCTGGCCCCGCTTGCGCAGGGTCCCCATGACGGTGAGCTCCGCCGGGGTGCCGTCGGGCAGCAGACCGGCGATGTCTACGGCGTTGTGCCGGGCGTAGACGCCGGGCGCGGGCAGCGGAGGCACGTGCTTGCCCTCGCGGACGCGCTGCTCGGAGAGCTCGCGCTGGGTGCGGGCCCGCTCGGTGCGCTCGCGGTGGGTGAGCACCATCGCGCCGACGGCCGCCGTGATCAGCAGCGCGCCGGTGATCTCGAAGGCGAAGACGTACTTGGTGAAGATGAGGGCGGCGAGGCCCTCCACGTTCCCGCCGTGGGCGCTGTTGGCGGTGCCGAGGCCGGCGAACTCCGTCAGCGAGGCGTGGCCGATGCCGGCGATGAGCAGGATGCCGAAGCCGAGGCCGCAGGCGACGGCCCACCAGCGCTGCCCCTTGATGGTCTCCTTCAGCGAGTCCGCTGCCGTGACACCGACCAGCATGACGACGAAGAGGAAGAGCATCATGATCGCGCCGGTGTAGACGACGATCTGGACGATGCCGAGGAAGTACGCGCCGTTGGCGAGGTAGAAGACCGCGAGGACGATCATGGTCCCGGCGAGGGAGAGCGCCGAGTGCACGGCCTTCTTCATCAGGATCGTGGACAGCGCGCCGACGACGGCGACGGTGCCGAGGACCCAGAACTGGAAGGCCTCACCGGAAGAGGTCGTGTAGGCCGCGAGGTTCGCGCTCATGCGTCCGCCCCCTCCGGCTCGCCCTTCTCCCCCTTGGACACGGCGACCTGCCGGACGGTGCCGGGCGCGGCCCCGGTGACCAGGCCCTTGTAGTAGTCCTGCTCGGTCATGCCGGGGAAGATCGCGTGCGGGGTGTCGACCATCTCCTCCTCCAGGCCCGCGAGGAGCTGCTCCTTGGTGTAGATCAGGGCCTCGCGGGAGGAGTCGGCCAGCTCGAACTCGTTGGTCATCGTCAGCGCGCGCGTGGGGCACGCCTCGATGCACAGTCCGCAGAGGATGCAGCGGGCGTAGTTGATCTGGTAGACGCGGCCGTACCGCTCGCCCGGCGAGTAGCGCTCCTCGTCGGTGTTGTCCGCGCCCTCCACGTAGATGGCGTCGGCGGGACAGGCCCAGGCGCACAGCTCGCAGCCGACGCACTTCTCCAGACCGTCGGGGTGACGGTTGAGCTGGTGCCGGCCGTGGAAGCGGGGCGCCGTCGTCTTCTGCTGCTCCGGGTACTGCTCGGTCAGCCGCTTCTTGAACATGGCCTTGAAGGTCACGCCGAAGCCGGCCACCGGATTCTGGAAATCAGACACCGTCCGTCCCCCTTTCGTCACTCTCGGTAGCAGTATCGGGGCCACCACTGACAACGAGGTCCCGTTCGTGGCGGGGCCTGCGCCGCGGCACGGGCGGCAGGGACTGTCCGGGCTTGGGCGGTACGGGGAAGCCGCCGGCCATCGGGTCGAAGGCCCGCTCCTCGGCGGGTCCGGCCGCGGCCGCCTTCTCCTTGCGGTCGCGGAACGCGTCGTAGAGGAAGGAGAGCAGCAGCAGGGCGAGGACGGCACCGGCCACGTACAGCACGATGTTGGAGAAGGCGATGTTCTCGTTCCGCAGCGCGCGGACGGTGGCGACGAGCATCAGCCAGACCACGGCGACCGGGATGAGGACCTTCCAGCCGAGCTTCATCAGCTGGTCGTAGCGGACGCGGGGCAGGGTGCCGCGGAGCCAGATGAAGAAGAACAGCAGCAGCTGCACCTTGACGACGAACCAGAGCATCGGCCACCAGCCGTGGTTCGCGCCCTCCCAGAACGTGGAGATCGGGTACGGGGCCCGCCAGCCGCCCAGGAAGAGCGTCACCGACACGGCCGAGACCGTCACCATGTTCACGTACTCGGCGAGCATGAACATCGCGAACTTGATGGACGAGTACTCGGTGTTGAAGCCGCCGACGAGGTCGCCCTCGGACTCCGGCATGTCGAAGGGGGCGCGGTTGGTCTCGCCGACCATCGTGACGATGTAGATGATGAACGACACCGGCAGCAGGATCACGAACCAGCGGTCCGCCTGCGCCTCGACGATCTTCGAGGTCGACATCGACCCGGAGTAGAGGAAGACCGAGGCGAAGGCCGCGCCCATCGCGATCTCGTACGAGATCATCTGCGCGCAGGACCGCAGGCCGCCGAGCAGCGGGTACGTGGAGCCGGACGACCAGCCGGCGAGGACGATGCCGTAGATGCCGACGGAGGCGACCGCGAGGACGTACAGCATCGCGATCGGCAGGTCGGTGAGCTGCATCGCGGTCCGGTGGCCGAAGATCGAGACCTCGTTGCCGGCCGGGCCGAAGGGGATCACGGCGATCGCCATGAACGCGGGGATCGCGGCGACGATCGGGGCGAGGACGTAGACGACCTTGTCGGCCTTCTTGACGATCACGTCCTCCTTGAGCATCAGCTTGATGCCGTCCGCGAGGGACTGGAGGAGACCCCAGGGGCCGTGCCGGTTGGGGCCGATGCGCAGCTGCATCCAGGCGACGACCTTGCGCTCCCACACGATGGAGAACAGCACGGTGATCATCAGGAAGGCGAAGCAGAAGACCGCCTTGATCAGCACGAGCCACCAGGGGTCCGTGCCGAACATGGACAGGTCCTCGGCGGCCAGGACGTTCGGGGTCATGCCTGCACCTCCTGCGAGGTCGCCGGGCCGATGCGGACCACGTCGCCGGGGTGGGCGCCGGTGTCGGAGAGGACGCCGCGGCCCGCCGAGTTCAGCGGGAGCCAGACGACCCGGTCGGGCATCTCGGTGACCTGGAGCGGGAAGGTGACGGAGCCCGCGGGGCCGGTCACCTCCAGGACGTCGCCGTCCTTGACGCCGGTGTCGGCGGCGGTCGCGGCGGAGAGCCGGGCGACGGCGGCGTGCCGGGTGCCGGCCAGGGCGGTGTCGCCCTCCTGGAGCCTGCCGAGGTCGAGGAGGAGCCGGTGTCCGGCGAGGACGGCCTCGCCGTCGCCGGGCCGGGCCGCCGGCTGTCCGGGCGAGCTGGGCTCGGTGGCCCGCTCCTCGGTCCAGCCGCCGAGCCGGTCCAGCTCCCGGCGGGCCGACCGCAGGTCGGGCAGGCCGAGATGGACGTCGAGGGCGTCGGCGAGCATGTGGAGCACGCGCGCGTCGGTCGGCGCGAGCGGCCGGGTCATCTGCTCGGGCTTGAGCGCGGCCTCGAAGAGCCGGGCCCTGCCCTCCCAGTTGAGGAAGGTGCCGGGCTTCTCGGCGACGGCCGCGACCGGCAGGATCACGTCGGCGCGCTCGGTGACCTCGCCGGGCCGCAGCTCCAGGGAGACCACGAAGGCCGTGTCGAGGGCCTCGCGCGCGCGTGCCGGGTCCGGCAGGTCGGCGACCTCGACGCCCGCGACGAGCAGCGCGGTGAGTTCGCCGCCGGCGGCGGCCTCCACGATCTGGCCGGTGTCGCGGCCGTAGCGGTGCGGGAGTTCGCGGACGCCCCAGGCGACGGCGACCTCCTCACGCGCGCGCGGGTCGGTCGCCGGCCGCCCGCCGGGCAGCAGCGCCGGGAGCGCGCCGGCCTCGACGGCGCCGCGCTCGCC